>JBIJDO010000016.1:0-17033 GCA_044344105.1 Tabrizicola sp. | reverse complement strand
CAAGATTCCGGCGCTGGAGCGGGACGACGGACCGACGCTCTACGACAGCCGGGTCATCACCCGGTATCTGGATGACACCCTGCAGGCCGGTCTTTACCCGGCAGCTCCGCGCCTTTGGGATACGCTGGTGATCGAAGCCACCGCCGACGGGATTGCGGACGCGGCCCTGCTGATGCGGTTCGAAACCGCCCTCCGCCCCGAGCCACAGCGTTCCGCCGACTGGGTCGAGGCGCAATGGGCCAAGGTCGACCGCGCCCTGACCGCCCTTGAGGCGCGCTGGATGAGCCATCTTTCCGGCCCGCTCGACATGGGTCAGATCGCCGTCGGCTGCGCCCTTGGCTATCTGGACCTGCGCCATCCGGATCGAAGCTGGGCCAACGGTCATCCGGCCCTTGCGGCCTGGTGGACAAGCTTCCGCGCCCGCCCGGCGATGCAGGGCACCGCCCCGCCGGCCTGATGCCGCGTCCGGCAAGCTGTGCAGTACGGCCCAGGGCACAGAAAATGCGGACCTGCGCGCCTTTGTCCGCTGGACGAGAGGGACAGCCTTGGCTAAACACCGCGCGTCGGGGCTTGGTGAATGCCATGGCCCCTCAAGGCATATGGGTCGGCGTTCACCGGCCCGATAGGGGAGAAGATCCGTGTCCCACGCAGACGATCACGCAGGCACCGGCCCACATTCCGGCGAAGGCACTCGGCGGGATTTCCTGTATTACGCAACCGCGGGCGCCGGGGTCGTGGCCACCGGGGCCGCGGTCTGGCCGCTGGTCAACCAGATGAACCCTTCGGCTGACACCCGCGCACTGGCTTCGATCCTGATCGATGTCTCGGCGGTCGAAGTCGGCACGCAACTCACGGTGAAATGGCTTGGCAAGCCGGTCTTCGTGCGCCGCCGCAGCCCCGAAGAGATCGACGCCGCCCGCGGCACCGAACTGACGGCGCTGGTCGATGCGAATTCCGAGAACGCCAACAAGCCGGGCACCGATGCGTCCGACGCGAACCGCACGCTGGACGAGGCGGGCGAATGGCTGGTGATGGTCGGCGTCTGCACCCACCTCGGCTGCGTTCCCTTGGGCAACGGCGCGGGCGAGTTCGGCGGCTGGTTCTGCCCCTGCCACGGGTCGCACTACGACACCGCAGGCCGCATCCGCAAGGGCCCCGCGCCGCGGAATCTTGCGGTCCCGCTCGCGGTCTTCGAAGACGAAACCACCATCAAGCTCGGGTAAGGATCAGCATCATGGCCGGAATCCCCCACGACCATTACGAGCCCAAATCGAACGGTGAGCGCTGGCTGTACAAGCGGCTTCCGATCGTCGGGCTTCTGTATGACACCATCATGATCCCCACCCCCCGCAACCTCAACTGGATGTGGATCTGGGGCATCGTGCTGACCTTCTGCCTTGCCCTGCAGATCGTCACCGGCGTCATCCTGGCGATGCACTACACTCCGCAGGTCGACATGGCCTTTGCGTCGGTGGAACACATCATGCGCAACGTGAACGGCGGCTACTTCCTGCGCTATCTGCACGCCAACGGGGCTTCGCTGTTCTTCTTCGCCGTCTACCTGCACATCTTCCGCGGCCTCTACTACGGCAGCTACAAGGCCCCGCGCGAGATCACCTGGGTCGTCGGCATGATCATCTATCTTCTGATGATGGCGACGGCCTTCATGGGCTATGTGCTGCCCTGGGGCCAGATGTCGTTCTGGGGTGCCACGGTGATCACCGGCCTCTTCGGCGCGATCCCCGGCGTGGGCGAGGCGCTGCAGACCTGGCTTCTGGGCGGCCCGGCCGTGGACAATGCCACGCTGAACCGCTTCTTCTCGCTCCACTACCTCCTCCCCTTCGTGATCGCGGCGCTGGTCGCCGTCCACATCTGGGCCTTCCACACCACCGGCAACAACAACCCGACCGGGGTGGAAGTGCGGCGCGGGTCCAAGGAAGAGGCCGCGCGCGACACCGTGCCGTTCTGGCCCTACTTCGTGATCAAGGATCTCTTCGCCCTGGCCGTGATCCTGGCGGTGTTCTTCGCCGTTGTCGGCTTCATGCCGAACTATCTTGGCCACCCCGACAACTACATCGAGGCGAACCCGCTGGTGACGCCGACGCACATCGTGCCGGAATGGTACTTCCTGCCGTTCTACGCCATTCTGCGCGCCTTCACCGGGGATGTCTGGGTGGTGATCGCCGCCAACTGGCTGTCCTTCGGCATCATCGACGCCAAGTTCTTCGGCGTTCTGGCGATGTTCGGCGCGATCGCGGTGATGGCGCTGGTGCCCTGGCTGGACACGTCCTCGGTCCGGTCGGGCCGCTACCGTCCGATGTTCAAATGGTGGTTCGCGCTGCTGGTCATCGACTTCATCGTCCTGATGTGGGCCGGTGCCATGCCGGCCGAGGAACCCTATGCCACGATCTCGCTGATCGCCTCGGCCTACTGGTTCGCCTACTTCCTGGTCATCCTGCCGCTCCTCGGCGTGATCGAGAAGCCGCTGGCCCAGCCTGCGACCATCGAGGAAGACTTCAACGCCCATTACGCACCGGGCAGCGGTGCGGCCAAGACCGTCGCGGCCGAGTGAGAGGAAACTGAGCATGTTCCGCAAGATCGCACTCATGACCGCATCGGTTCTGGTCCTTGGAACGCAGGCCAGCGCCCAAGAGATGAAGATGGAGCCGGAAATACCTGACGTGGCCTTCGCGCATGAAGGCCCCTTGGGCAAGTTCGACCAGTTCCAGCTGCAACGCGGCCTGCAGGTCTACACCGAGGTCTGTGCCGCTTGCCACGGGCTGAAGTACGTGCCGCTCCGTACCCTGTCGGACGAAGGCGGCCCCGGTCTGCCCGAGGATCAGGTCCGCGCCTATGCCGAGCAGTTTACCGTGACGGACAAGGACACCGGAGAAGACCGGTCGGCAATCCCGACCGACAACTTCCCGGCCAATACCGGTGCGGGCGCGCCAGACCTTTCCTTGATGGCCAAGGCGCGCGCGGGATTTCGCGGTCCCTACGGCACCGGCATGAACCAGCTGTTCAAGGGCATGGGCGGTCCCGAGTACATCCACGCCCTCCTGGTCGGCTACACCGGCGAGGAGAAGGAAGAGTTCGGAACTGTATTGTACCAGAACCACGCCTTCCCGTCGGGCTGGATTGCCATGCCGCCGCCCTTGTCAGACGATCAGGTAACCTATGCGGACGGGACTGCCGCGACAGTGGACCAGATGTCGATGGACGTGGCATCGTTCCTGATGTGGGCGGCCGAGCCCAAGCTGATGGACCGCAGGGGAGCCGGCTTTGTCAGCGTGGTCTTCCTGATCATCCTCTCGGTGCTGCTCTACCTGACGAACAAGCGCCTCTGGGCCGGGATCAAGGGCCGAAAGCTCGCCTGAGCCGGATCGGCAGAACGACCTGAAACCTCGCCCCCGGGCGGGGTTTCTTCATGCTCCACCCAGATAGCGCTGCAGGGCAGGGGGCGGATCGCGCAGCAGCGCTTCGGTCGGTTGCGGTGCGGCAGCCACGCCATCATCGACAAAGACGGTGACACCCCCCAGCCCGCGCGCATCCCTGGGATCGTGGGTGACCATCAGGACCGTCGCTCCGGTCCGGTCGGCCACCTGGCGCACCAGATCCAGCATCTCGGACCGCAGGGCCGGACCCAGGGCGGCAAACGGCTCGTCCAGCAGGAGAAGCGGACGCGCCCGCAAAAGCGCGCGTGCAAGTGCCGCCCGGCTGGCCTGCCCCCCCGACAGCGCGGCCGGTCGCCGGTCGCCCAGACCGTCAAGCCCTGCGTCCGCCAGCGCCTGCCTGATGCGTTCCCGGTCCGGCGCGGTCAGCCGCAGGTCGGGCCGAACCCCAAGGCCGAGGTTCTGTGCGACGGTCAGATGCGGAAACAGGTTCTGGTCCTGAAACAGAACGGTAAGCGGTCTTTGCGCCGGGGCCAGCGGGGTCAGGTCCTGCCCGTTCCATCGGACAAGGCCCGTGACCGGCGCGAAGAACCCGGCAATCGCCGACAGCAGGGTGGATTTCCCGGCCCCCGACGGCCCCATGATCGCGACCCGGCTGCCCGTGCCGACCGACCAGTCGGCGGTCAGACGGAAAGTACCCTCGACCAGGGTCAGGCGATCAAGCTGCAGCACGGCGGCCTCCGGCATCAAGGATCCAGAACAGCGCGAAGGACAGGGCGACCAGGACCAGCGCAGCGGCGGCGGCAGCCTCCATCCGGTACGCCCCGGTCAACTGGCTGACCACCAGCGGCAGGGTCGCCGACCGTTCTCCGGCGAAAAGCGCGATTGCGCCAAGATCGCCCATCGACAGCGCCGCCGCGACCCCGGCCCCAAAGCCCAGCGGGCGGGCCAGACGGGGCAGGACCAGCCAGCGCAGGCGCGACCCGCCCGCCAGACCCAGACTGTCGGCCAGACGGCCATAGTCGGACTGCAGGGCACGGGTCTCGGGCAGGAGGATCCGGTAAAGGTAGGGCAGCGACAGCGCGACGTTGACCAGCACCGTCACCGGCAGGGCAAGGGAGGCCGGGGGCACCACGGGCTGGACCAGGAGGAACAGCCCGGTGCCAAGGACCAGACCGGAACTGGCCAGCGGCAGGGTTGCCGCCGCCTCGATCAGCACGCTTGGTCTGGCAGCCGCAGCCAGCGCCAGCGTCAGGGCCGCCCCGGTCGCGATCCCCGCCGAAGCCAGCGCAACCAGGACCGACCGGCCCGCGGCCGGAAGGACCGAAGGCGGCAGGTCGGCAAGCCCCGGAAGACCGCGCAGGAGGACCGACAGCAGCGGCAGCCCCAGGAACAGCGCCACGGCGACCAGGACAAGGGCATCCCCCCACCGCCGCCATCCGCCCGGTGCCGCGATCTGAGGCCTGCGGCCAAGGCCCGCGCCGAACCCGGCCGCCCGGGCAAACCGGAAGGCGGCGAGGGCCGCGAGCGCGCAGAGAACCACCTGAAGCACGGCAAGCCCGGCGGCACGCGGCAAGTCGAACTCGAAGCGGACGGCCTGATAGATGGCAAGCTCGATCGTCGTCGCGGCAGGCCCGCCGCCCAGGGTCAGGACGACCGCAAAGCTGGTCAGGCAGATCACCAGGATCACCAGAACCGTGCCTGGCAGCACGTCGCGCAGCATGGGCCATTCGAGGTGCCGGAAGGTCCCGGACGGACCAAGGTCCAGCGATTGCGCGAGCCGAAACCGCTCGGCCGGGATGGCAAGCCAGCCTTGCAGGATCATCCGGGTGGCCAGCGGCAGGTTCAGGAACACATGCGCCAGGACCACGCCGTGCAGGCCAAAGATCGAGACCGGCGGCAAACCAAGGCTTGCAAGGCCGGAATTGACCAGGCCCTGGCGCCCGACGAGGGCCAGCAGTCCCAGGACGGCCACCACCGCCGGAAGCAGGAAGGGGGCACCCATCAGGCTGACCAGAAGCCCCCGACCGGGAAAGCGCCGCCGGGCCAGCGCCCGGGCGACCGGAATGGCCAGCACTGTGGAAAAGAAAGCGGAAAGAACGGCTTGCGTGACGGAAAAGCGCACGGCAGCCCAGTCCGCCGGACCAAGCGACAGCCCGGCTCCGCGCCAGCCGACGGCGGCGACCGGAGCCAGAACCAGCGCCAGCAGAAGCACCGCCAGCGCCGGTGCCGCCAGGGTCAGCGGGCGAGCGCGGCTTGCCATTCGGACAGGGCTGCATCGCGGACGGACAGCGCGTCCTTTGGCGACAGGAGCAGGGACTTTTCCGGGCGGAAGGCGTCAAAACCCTCGGGCAGACCGGCGCTTGGCGTCGTGACGGGATACATCCAGTTGGTCTGCGGGATCGCCGCCTGGAAGGCGTCGGTCAGCATGAAGTCGAGGAAGCTGTCCGCAAGTTCGGGCTGGTCCGTGGCTGCAAGCTTTCCCGCAACCTCGATCTGCATGTAGTGGCCTTCCTCGAAAAGTGCCGCAGCCTTGGTGTCATCGCCCTCGGCAATCAGGTGATAGGCGGGTGAGGTTGTATAGCTGAGGACCATGTCCGCCTCGCCTTCGAGGAAGAGGCCATAGGCTTCGGACCAGCCCGGAGTGACGGTCACGATGTTGTCGGCAAGCGCCTGCCAGATGTCGGGAGCCTTGTCGCCATGGGCGGCCTTGACCCAGAGCAGGAGACCAAGACCGGGGGTTGAGGACCGGGGGTCCTGGATGACGATCCTGAGGTCGGAAGCGGCAAGTTCGGTGAAGGATTTCGGGGGTTCGGCGACCCTGGTCTTGTCGTAGACAAAGGCGAACCAGCCCCAGTCGAAGGGCAGGAACAGGGGATCCGCATAGGCGACGGGCAGGTCGAGGTCAGGATTTTTTCCATGTGGTGCAAAGAGTTGCGTGGCCGTAGCCTGGGCGGTGAGGCTGGTGTCGAGGCCAAGGACGATGTCGGCGTCGGACGCTGTGCCTTCCAGCTGGATGCGGGCGAGAAGGGCCGCGCCATCCCCTGCGGGGATGAACTGCAGGTCGCAGGCGCAGGTGGCTTCGAAGGCCTTCTCCACCGCAGGGCCGGGGCCCCATTCCGAGGTGAAGCTGTCGTAGGTCAGGACCTGCAGCACAGGGAGTTCGGCCATCGCAGGGGTTGCGATGGCGAGACATCCCGCAGCAAGGAGTTGTTTTTGCATTGTTTTCTCCATGTTGCGACGGATTGGTCGGGGATGGAGAACCCATGCACCTTCCCTCCGCCGGTATGATCCGGTTCAGGTTCGACGGGTTCGCTTTCGCATCTCAGCCTTGTGACGGGCACCCCGAGGTGCGGGTGACCATAAGGGAATGACCGGGGGGTGCAAGGGTCGCGGTTAACCGGATGTGACCGGGAGATGACGCAACACCGGGAGGGCAGGCAGAAGTCTTTCGCCAAGTCCCTGAGATCGCGTTGTTAATCCGGTCTTGTCGGCGGGTTTCGGCGATATGGTTCTGGTCTGGAATGCGTATGGATCTGATACATACGCGCGTATGGGCCGGTGGTCGTTAACCATGGTCGGCGAATCGGTCCGGGCACCTATTCCCGACGCAGGCAGATCGTGCCGTTCGCTTCGCCGTCGATGTCTTCGGTGAAGCCTAGCGCCGCGAGACCAGAGGCGAGCTTGCTGCGGGCGGCCGTCACCTCGGACGGATCAAGGAAAGGGATCAAGATGCGGCGGACGCCGGTCAGGACCGCTTCGTTGAACGCCTCGGTCGGAAGGAGCGGGCCGGAGAGACGGATCACCTCTGGGCGGGTGTCGGCGAGAAGCTTGTGGAGGCCGGACCAGACCCCGTCAGGGTTCAATGTTGTGCGCGTAAAACCGATCCCGTCGGAGTCCGGGAAGTTCAGCGCTGCGACCCGGCGTGCGAAAAGCTGCAGTGCGGGACGTTCGTCGTGCAGGGTCACCTGCAGGCCCGGCAGGGCGGCGCGGGCGCGGAGGGCGACAAAGCCGATGCCGCAGTCGAGGTCAACAAGCCGGATGCAGCCGCTCAGGAAGCCGGTGATGTTGCGCGCATGGCGGCGTTCGAATTTGCCGGACTTCAGCACCTCCAGCGAGGCGGCGGTGAAGACGCGGGGGTCAAGCGGGATCTTCAGCGTCTGGTTCTCGATGATTTCCAAAGGGATGTCGGCGGAAAGATCGGCAGAGCCGGAAACATAGGGCGAAGCAAAGGGTGACCCCCATCCGGGAGGCGGCGGGGTGCGGCGTTCTTCTTTCGGCTGGGCGTTGCGGCGCTGTTCCAGCTTGGTCTGAACGGCCCTGACCGCCGCAGGATCGCGGGCCTTGGGCGGTTTGGCGGTGACCTGGCTGATCGGGACGTCCGAGGCGGCGACGAGGTTCGCCACATAGGCCTGGTAGTCGGGAGATTGCCGATACTTGGCGAGCCGCGCCTCGGCCCGCGCATGGGCGGCATCGTGCAGGCGGCGAACTTCCGGGTCCTGAAGCAGAGCGGCCATGATCTCGGCCCGGCGGGCCTGATGGCGGAAGATGCGCAGGTCTTCGACTTCGTTCCGGTCCTGCAGGGACCAGTAGTCGGAATTGTACTTGTCTTTCTTGAGGTTGGCGTTGCCGCGGAACTTGCGCAAGCTGTAGGCGTCCATCGATTTTATGGCATAATGGTTGATCTGCGCCCAGTCGTAGCCGACGGTCCGGCGGATCGACCGCCAGCCGCGGAACTTGAACCAGTCCTCAAGGGGGCGACCGGAGCCGTTCACCCAGAGAATGCTGTCGGGGTAATCGGTGTCCTTGTGCTGCGACTTGATGATCGGGCGGTGCATCCCGAGGCGGAGATACTTCGGGTCGAACTTGAGCATGGTTTTCGTGCCCCAGCCCTTGTTCCAGAACTCGGGCGCGGCGCGGGTGAACTGGTCGGTGATCGGCTGCCTTGACCAGGCGCGGACGCCGGAGGACCCGAAGATGCGCCAGGTCAGCACCATGGCATGCGCGTTCATCGCGTTGAGATCGGCGACCATGCCATCCAGCGTGCCCGAAGCGTGGTTGATGCAGAGGAATTCGTCGGCATCCAGGACAAGGAGCCAGTCGGAATTGATGATCAGGTCTTCATCCCCAGCGGCTTTCAGCATCGAGGGGTGCGGTTTCATGCCGTCGGGAATGATGTTCTCGCGGTGGTGGACGCCGATGTCCATCGCTTCGAGACGCCTGAGGAGCGTGTCGGTGCCGTCCGAACAGTCGTTGGTGTAGACCATCAGGTCGGTGAAGCCGACCGCAAAGTGGTGGGCGACCCATTCGACGACCGTTGGGCCTTCGTCCTTCATGGTCGAAAGCGCCACCAAGGACCCGTGCGGGCTGGTCTGCCTTGCGAAGGTCATTCTTCCAGCGCGGCGGCGGGGTCGATGTCGAGTCTTTCGCACATCCGGGCGATGTAGCTGCCCTTGAGGGGCGGGTTCTTCCGCCACCAGGGCCGGGCGGCGTTGGTGTAGATGTGGACCGACAGGGTCGCGTCGGTGAAATGGCCTTCGACGTTCGAGTGCGGGTCGTAGAAGACGTCGTTCAGCTGGAAGGGCACGGGGTAAAGCGTGTCGGCGGTCATCGCCTTGTCGATGTCGCCCGTGGTGGTGGCAAAATGGGTAAAGGCCTGCGGGCCGAAGGCGGTGCGTTCGGTCTGGTAGATCCGGACGGGTTTCGGGATCGCAGGGTCAAGCTTGTCCATCTTGCGGCGCTGCTTGTTGCCCCACCAGGCGGGATAGTCGGGCAGGTTGTCGTAGTAATCGAGCAGGCTTTCGATCAGCCTGCCCGTGCGGGGCATCGCAACCACGCCGCAGTTCAAAGCCCCGCGCATGCCGTGACCGGCGTAGATGTGCTCCTGGCCTTCCGGGAAGGGGCGGTGGCAATAGGCGTCGCAGTCGATCCAGATCGCTCCGGTCCTGGCGATCATCTTGTAGCGGAAGACGTTCGACAGGAACGAGGCCGAGGTTTCCGCCACGATGGCGCGGTCGATGTCCATGATCTCGGTCGCGGGGCGGACCTCGACGCCTTTCGGCACGTTTCGGACGGTATCGGTGCAGTACAGCGTGACCGGGTGGCCCATCACCAGATGCGACTTGAGGCAGAGCTGGTTCACGTAGTGCAGGCTTTCGCCAATCCAGAGCGAGGCGACGGGGCGGCGGTTCAGGTCCATGGGGTGCCTTTGACAGGGGTCAGAAAACCGACGCGAAGCGGTCGGGCAGACGGTAGAGTTCTTTCGAGCGGCCGCCGCCAAAGAAGGTGATCTTGCCGTCGTGCAGGTGCTGCTGTTCTTCCACCATGCGCTTGCGGAACTCGGGCAGGTCGGCATCCTCGCGCACGGCGACGCCCCTGGACAGCTTCTGGAAGGTCTCCAGATCCTTGCCCCAGGCCTTGCCCACGTCCTTGAGGTCGCGGTCCCCGGCCATGGTGGCGCGCAAGTCCTTGCGGCCCTTCAGGCGTTCGGTGACCATGTCATGGTCGAAGAACCGCAGATGGATCAGGAAGAGATGCGGGTCAAGGACGCGGGGCTGGTGGCTGTTCGCATGGCCGCCGATGGTGAAGCCGGTCTCCTTTCGCAGGACGCAGGGTTTGGCGTAGTTGGCATTCGCCCGGAACACCCGGCGGCGGGAGAGGATGGTGGCCTCGTCGGCCAGCGGCTCCGGCTCGGCCTCGGGGTTGTGGATCAGCTCGATCCCGAAGGGGCAAAGGGAGGCGGGGGCGGTCTTCGCGCTGGTGTAGCGGCCGAGGTAGGTCACCAGATCGGGGGCGACGGCAGGGTCGACGATCACCACCTCGTCCACGTCACCGACAAGGAACCAGTTGTAATAGCGCAGCATGCCTGCCGAGAACTGGCTGTTGATGTTCCACCGCCGCCGTTCGAGGCGCCAGAGGGACGGGTCGCGCGGCAGGCGGATCAGGTTTGCCCCTTCGCAGATGCGGGCATGTTCCGGGTCGCCGCCATGCGACAGGATGTAGAGATGCTCGCGCCCGAACTGGCGTCCGTAGTAGTCGACCCAGCGCTGCAGGAAGAAATGGTCCTGGTAGACCATGGTCATCGCCCCGGCAGGCTTTTTCGTCGGATCCAGCGTGGCGGGGGTGTCGGACATCGGGCCTGCCTTGGGGTATCCCCGGGACGGTATCACGCGGATTCGCGGGGATTCAAGCACGGGGGGATGCGCGGGCCGCCGTCGGTCTGTCTGCGCACGTCTTCGGCCGGGCAGACGATCGGCGCCTCGACCCTGGGCCGGGTGCTGGCCCGACCGCCTTATCCCGCGGGCGGCTGCCACAGCTCGATGGGCGTTCCCTCCGGGTCATGGATGCGGGCGAAGGTGCCATAGCTGCCGTCGCCGTCCCAGTCCGTGCGGGTTTCGACGGCGATGCCGGCGGCGCGCAGCCCCGCGATCATCCCGGCCAGGTCATCGACGCGCAGGTTCAGCATCCACTGCCGGTCGGCGGCGAAATAGTCGCTGTCAGCCTTGAAGGGCGAAAAGACCGTCGGTCCGGCCTCCTGCATCCAGACGGCCAGATCGGGCTGGGTGATGCCAAGGTGGGTCCGATACCAGTCGTTCAGCGCGGCGGGGTCCTTCGCCCGGAAGAAGATGCCGCCGATGCCGGTCACACGCGCCATGTCCGCCTTTCAATGCAAAAGGGTCGCCCTGATGGCGACCCTCTCACATTTCGGGCTGCGGCGACAGGGTCAGCCGTTGACCACGTCCTTCAGCGCCTTGGCGATGGCGAACTTGACCTGCTTGTCGGCGGGCTTTTTCATCTGCTCGCCGGTGGCGGGGTTGCGGACCATGCGCTCGGGGCGGGCCTTGCAGGCCACCTTGCCGAGACCAGGGATCGTGACGGCACCGCCACCTGCCACTTCGCGGGCGACGACCGAAGCGATCGCATCCAGCGCGGCACCGGCGGTCTTCTTGTCGCTGCCCATGGCTTCGGCCACGGCGGCCACCAGCTGGGTCTTGGTCATCTGATTGGACATTTGATCATCCTTCTTTGTTATGTGCAGATCATTTCGGCATGACTAGAGCCCGCGCACAGCGGGCGTCCCACCCCCGAAAACGGGGCCACGGCCCAGACACACGGTTTGAGGCCCAAAATCAACCCCTGAACCGCGCAGGCTGTCCGTTTGACGGCTTTTTCGCGCGCCTAAAGGAAGGCGGTCTCTTCAAAACTGCGCAGTTTCCGGCTGTGCAGCCGCTCGATTGGCGTTTCGCGCAGGCGTTCCATCGCGCGGATGCCGATCTGCAGATGGCGGCTGACTTGCGTCTTGTAGAAGTCCGAGGCCATGCCGGGGAGCTTCAACTCGCCATGCAAGGGTTTGTCCGAGACGCAGAGCAACGTGCCGTAGGGCACCCGGAACCGGAAACCGTTTGCGGCGATGGTGGCACTTTCCATGTCGAGCGCCACGGCACGGGACTGCGACAGGCGGCGCACCGGGCCGGACTGGTCGCGCAGTTCCCAGTTGCGGTTGTCGATGGTGGCGACGGTGCCCGTGCGCATGATGCGCTTCAGCTCATAACCTTCCAATTGGGTGACTTCGGCCACCGCCTTCTCCAGCGCGATCTGAATCTCGGCCAGCGCCGGGATCGGGACCCAAACGGGAAGGTCGGCGTCCAGCACATGGTCTTCGCGCAGGTAGGCATGGGCGAGGACGAAGTCACCGAGGGACTGGCTGTTCCGCAGGCCCGCGCAGTGGCCGACCATCAGCCAGGCGTGGGGCCTGAGGACGGCGATATGGTCGGTAGCGGTCTTGGCGTTGGACGGGCCGACACCGATGTTGACCAGCGTGATCCCGTTCCCGTCGGCGCGTTTCAGGTGATAGGTCGGCATCTGCGGCAGCTTGGTCGTTGGCTGGATCACACCGTCCGCGGTCTCGATCATCTGGTTGCCGGTCGCGACGAAGGCGGTATAGCCCGAGGACCTGTCGCCTAGGGCGGCGCGGGCATAGGCCTCGAATTCGTCGACGTAGAACTGGTAGTTGGTGAAGAGCACATGGTTCTGGAAATGCGTCGGATCGGTCGCGGTGTAGTGCGACAGGCGGGCCAGACTGTAGTCGACGCGCTGCGCGGTGAACGGGGCAAGCGGCGAGGACCCGTCGTCATAGCGGGTCATCACGCCGTTCACGATGTCGTCGTTCGTGGTGACAAGGTCCGGCACGTCGAACACATCGCGCAGGCTGAAGTCCATCACCCCGTCCTGCGGGATCGCCACCTGGCTGCCGGATACGGCGAAATGCACCGGCATCGGTGTGTCGGAAACACCGATCTCGACCGTGACGCCGTGGTTGCGGGTCAGAAGCTCGATCTGCTGGATCAGGTAGTTGCGGAAAAGATCGGGCCGGGTGACCGTCGTGGCATAGGTGCCGGGACTGGAGACATGGCCGAAGGCCAGCCGGGTATCGACCTGGTCGAAGCTGGCCACGGTCAGGCGAATCTCGGGGTAGAAGGCGCGCACCCGGCGGCCGGGATGGCCCTTGGCCACCGTGCGAAGGAATTCCTCGGAGAGGAAGCGCGTCGCCTGTCCGTACAGCGCCTCAAGCCGGTCGACGGCCTTGGCGGCGCTGGTAAAGCTTTCAGGCTCCGGGGCGTCGGGGCTGAGGATCGAGGTCTGGAAGTCGTCCGGCATCGCAGGTCCTGACAGTGATTGGGCATATAAGCCGAAACCGGCGCTTCTGTGCAAGGGAAGCTGGTACCAGATGAGCCGTGACCGGTGACGCCTTCGTGACGCTGGCGTCTTGTGCCGGGGCGCGCGCGCGGCAATAGTCCGGCGCATGTCGGTGCTTCTGTCCCTTGGCCATGGCTACTCTGCCCGCGCCCTTGCCGCCCGTCTGGTGCCGCAGGGCTGGCGGGTGATCGGCACCACGCGCAGCCCGGCCAAGGCCGATGTGTTCCGCGCCGAAGGGGTCGAGCCGCTGCTCTGGCCCGGAGATCTGGGCCCGGCGCTGGCGGAGGCGACGCATATCCTGTGCTCGGCGGCGCCCGATGCGGCGGGCGATCCGTTTCTTCGCGCGGTGCCCGAGATCGCAAGGTCCCGTGCCGGATGGGTCGGCTATCTGTCGACCACGGGGGTCTACGGTGACCATCAGGGCGGCTGGGTGGACGAGACGACGCCCCTGACCCCGATCTCGGACCGGGGGCGGCAAAGGGTGGTGGCGGAAGCGCAGTGGCAGGCGACCGGGCTGCCGGTCCACATCTTCCGGCTGGCGGGGATCTACGGGCCGGGACGCGGGCCGTTCGAAAAGGTCCGCGACGGCACGGCGCGGCGGATCATCAAGCCGGGGCAGGTCTTCAGCCGCATTCATGTGGCCGACATCGCCCAGGTGCTGGAAGCGTCGATCCGGCGGCCCGATCCGGGGGCGGCCTACAACGTGTGCGACGACAATCCCTGCCCGCCGGAACGGGTGATCGCCCATGCCGCCCGGATGCTGGGGCTGCCGGACCCGCCCGCGGTGGCCTTTGCCGATGTCGAGGCGACGATGACCCCGATGGCGCGGGGATTCTACAACGAATCCAAGAAGGTGCGGAACGACCGGATCAAGGATGAGTTGGGCGTGACGCTCCACTATCCCGACTATCCGGTAGGGCTGGCTGCCGTCCTGCAGGCTGAAACCCGCTGAACGGCGGTGCTATTGGGCGGCAATTTCGCGGGTCGGCGAGGACAGGATGGTTCCACTGACCTCGGACAGGGCCAGCGCCGCCGCTCCGTGCGCCCAGAGGAGGTCGCCCCAGGCGTGAATCTCGATCGGCGGACGCGGGCGGCCGGTGTTGATCGCCAGATTGTCCATCTCGGCCAGCGTCTCGGCGGCATAGAGGTAGTCGTAGCGCATCCGTTCGCCCGACAGGATGATCAGCGCGGGGTCGAAGAGGTTGACCACGTTCGACAGACCGACCGCCAGAAAGCGCCCGGCCCGGCGGAAGATCGACTTGGCGGTCGCGTTGCCCGCCTTGGCGTGAGCGTAGAGGCTTTCCAGCAGCACGTTGATCGGCTGGCTTTCCTTGTGACCCCAGTTCAGGGCCGTCGATGCCTCGCGCGCCAGGGCGTAGTCGGCGATGTAGGCCTCGAGACAGCCGCGCTGGCCGCAGCGGCAGAGGGCACCGTCAAGCTGCACCTTCATGTGGCCAAGCTCCATCCCGACGCGCTGCGCGCCGCGATAGATCCGGTGGTTCATCACGAAGCCCATGCCGACGCCGTGCTCGATGGTCACGACCGCGAAATCCGACAGGCTGCGGCCCGCGCCGAACCACAGCTCTGCCAGCGCGACCAGGTTCGCGTCGTTGTCGACATAGGTCGGCAGACCCAGCCGTGCCGTGGCGGCGGCGGCGAGGGGGACGTTGCGGTCGGACAGGACCGAGGACCAGAAGACCGTGCCCTCGGCGCAGTCGACGAAGCCCGGAACCCCAAGTCCGAAGGCGGAAAGGGCGGACCGTTCCACCCCCGCCTTGGCACAGACCCGGTCCAGGAGCGTTGCGATGGCCTCAAGGATTTCGGTCAGCGACATCGGGCCGGGCTTGCGCGGGATCGCGTCATCGGCGATCAGGTTGCCGGCGAAATCGACGATCACGGCGGTATGCTCGCGGTCCGACAGCTTCATCCCGGCGACCCGATGGGCATCGGCCCTGACCCCCAGCGCGACGGCAGGGCGTCCCCGGCCGGCATCGCCATCGCGTTGCGTCGCCACTTCCTCGATCAGCCCCGCCTCGATCAGCTCGGAGGCCAGCGTGGTCACCGAGGCCGGGCTGACGCCCAGATCCTTGGCCACCTGGATGCGCGAAATGCGGCCGGACGCGCGCACAAGCTCGAACACCTGCTGGCGCAGGGGACGCTGCGCGCCGGACAGGGGCGAGATCAGCGGGCCAACACCATGCACCGCCGCTCCGCCATCCGCTCGCGCCACCAGCGCCGACATCTTTTCCTCTCCGAAGTAAAAGAAATCCGAGTTGGGCCGTCCCGGTCCGAAAATGCACCGCTTTCGGCAAGAACTCCAGCATAAGCTGCCTCTGCAGAGATTTCACCACGATATTTATTTTGACAACTGAAATAGATATGCCACCATCCTGCGTTGTCAGCGCCTTGGCATATTCATCCGAAGGGCCAACTGGGGAGGAAATCCGATGGTCACGCGCTGGTTGCTTGCTGTCCTTGCGGTTGCCATCAGCCTTGCTTCGACGGCGGGTGCCGAGGGAAAGAAGATCGGCGTGTCCTGGTCCAACTTTCAAGAAGCCCGCTGGCGGTTCGATTCGATCATGATGCGGTCCGCCATCGAGCGCGCCGGCAACGAGTATGTCGCCGTCGATGCGCAGGGGTCGATCCAGAAGCAGCTGGACGACATCAGCCAGATGATCGCCGAGGGCGTGGACGCGCTGGTCATCCTGGCGATCGACAAGGAAGAGATTCTTCCCGCCATCGACTGGGCAGCCGAAGCGGGCATTCCGGTGCTGGGCTATGACCGGATGATCGAGGATGCGCGGGTCTTCTACCTGACCTTCGACAATGTGGGCGTCGGCCGGATCATCGCGGCCATGGTGCGGGAGGCCAAGCCCGAGGGGAATTATGCCATCATCATGGGCGACCCGAGCGACCCCAATGTCGCCTTCCTGCGACGCGGCATGGAAGAGGTGATCGGTGCGGCCGTGTCCGGTGGCGCGATCAAGATCGTCGGCGAGGCGAACGCCGACGGATGGAAACCGGAAAATGCCAAAGTCGCGATGGAGAAGATCCTTTCCGACAACGGCAATGCGATCGACGCGGTGCTGGTCCAGAACGACGGCATGGCGGGCGGCGTGATCGAGGCGCTGGAAGCGGCGGGCCTGTCGATTCCGGTCGGCGGTCAGGATGGCGACCCCGATGCGATCAACCGGGTGGCGCGCGGCACCCAGACCGTGTCGGTGTGGAAGAACAACCGCGCCCTGGGCAAGATGGCGGGCCAGATCGCCAACCAGCTGGCGGATGATGTGCCGATGGACCGCATCCCGGAAGCGGTGAGCTTCAACCAGGGTGAAAAGGGCATCGAAGTCCGGGCGATCCTGTTGCAGCCGACGCCGATCACCAGGGACAACATCGACCTGATCATCGACGCCGGTCAGATCGAGAAGCGGGTCGCCTGCAAGGATGCGCTGCCGGACGTTGCCGCCTGCCAGTGAGGTCGGTATCTGCCGCTGCAGGCGGGAGGGTCGCCGGCAGCGCAGTTTTATTTTGACACCTGAATTTATTCGCTGCATCTTCCGCTTCGTTCCGGCGAATCTGCCGAACCGGCCGTCTGCTGGCCGATCCACAGGGAGGATACATATGCGTACCGCAATTCTCGCCGCCGTTCTGGCGGTGACTGGTTTCTCGTCGGCTGCTCTGGCCGAAGGCAAGAAGATTGGCGTTTCGTGGGGACAGTTCCAGGAAGAGCGCTGGCTGATCGACGAAGCTGCTGTGAAGGCAGCTATCGAGGCAGGCGGCAACGAATACATCTCGGCTGATGCTCAGTCCTCGGCCGAAAAGCAGCTGTCGGACATCGACGCGCTGATCGCCCAAGGTGCCGACGCCCTCATCATCAACGCCTGGGACAAGGACGCCATCGGGCCGGCCATCGAAAAGGCCGCTGCCGAAGGCATCCCGATCGTC
>JBIJDO010000015.1:0-17054 GCA_044344105.1 Tabrizicola sp. | reverse complement strand
GCAAACGGTCCGCTGCCCTTCGCCCCGTGCCCGGTGGTAGGCAAGGATGGTGAGCAGACCCGCATACTCCCCCTGCGCGCCCGAGTTCGGCTGCATCGACATCGCGTCGTAGCCGGTGATCTCGCACAGCTTGGCCGAAAGGTCGCTGATCGCCTCCTGATACCCCAGGGCCTGATCGCGCGGCGCAAAGGGGTGCAGGCTGCCGAACTCCGGCCAGGTGATCGGCATCATCTCGGCCGCGGCGTTCAGCTTCATCGTGCAGGAGCCCAAGGGGATCATCGCCCGGTCAAGTGCCAGATCCCGGTCGCTGAGGCGGCGCATGTAGCGCATCATCTCCGACTCGGCCCGGTTCATGTGGAAGACCGGATGGGTCAGATAGTCGGTCTTGCGCAGCATCCCTTCCGGGAAGCCCAGGGTCGCGCGGTGCGGCGGCACCCCGTCGATGCCGAAGGCACGCAGGACCTTGATCAGCACGCGCTCGTCCGTGGTCTCGTCCAGGCTGATCCCGACGCGGTCGAGGCCTATTCTGCGGAAGTTGAGCCCCTCGGCCCGGGCGGCGGCCATGATCCCGGCCTGGCCGACCCCGACCTCTACCGTGATCGTGTCGAAGAACGCCCGCGGATCGACCTTCGCCCCCGCCGCCTTCAGCGCGCGGGCAAGACGCTGGGTCAGGAAATGCACCCGTTCGGCAATCGCGCGCAGGCCTTTCGGGCCGTGGAAAACCGCGTACATGCTGGCCATCACGGCCAGGAGCGCCTGCGCCGTGCAGACGTTCGAGGTGGCCTTCTCGCGCCGGATATGCTGCTCGCGGGTCTGGAGCGACAGTCGGTAGGCCTTGCCGCCCTGCGCGTCGATGCTGACACCGACGATCCGCCCCGGCATCTGCCGCTTGTGCGCGTCCTTGACCGCCATGAAGGCCGCATGCGGCCCGCCATAACCCATCGGCACGCCGAAGCGCTGCGACGAGCCGATGGCGATGTCCGCCCCCATCGCGCCCGGTTCCTTCAGCATGCAAAGCGCCAGAAGGTCCGTCGCCATGATCGCGATGGCCCCCGCCGCATGCAGGGACGCGATGCGCTGGGTGAAGTCGGTCACATGACCATAGCTGGACGGATACTGGAAGATCGCGCCGAAGACCTTCGCGGGGTCCAGCTTGCGGACATCCGCCTCGATGATCTCGATCCCCAGCGGCAGCGCGCGGGTGCGGATCACCGCGATGGTCTGGGGATGGCAGAAGCGGTCGACGAAGAACGCCTTTGCCTTCGATTTCGCCACCCGCTCTGCCATCGCCATGGCTTCCGCCGCCGCCGTCGCTTCGTCCAAGAGGCTGGCGTTCGCGACGTCAAGGCCCGTCAGGTCGCAGACCATGGTCTGGAAGTTGAGCAGTGCCTCCAGCCGCCCTTGCGCGATTTCGGGCTGGTAGGGGGTATAGGCGGTGTACCAGGCCGGGTTCTCCAGGATGTTGCGCTGGATCGCCGGGGGGGTGACGGTGCCGTAGTAGCCCTGCCCGATCAGGCTGGTCATCACACGGTTCTTCTGGCTGACCTCGCTCATCTTCGCCAGAAGCTCATGCTCGGCCAGGGGCGCCCATGTCAGCGGCTTTGCCTGCCGGATCGAGGCCGGGACCGTCTGGTCGATCAGCTCGTCCAGCGAGCGCACGCCGACAGCCGCCAGCATCTCTGACATCTCGACCGGAGACGGGCCGATGTGGCGGCGGTTGGCGAAATCGTAGGGGTTGTAGTCGGTGGGCGTGAAGGTCATGGCGTTCCATCCTCGTGCGGGCGGGACCGACGGGTTTGTCTCGCGAAAACCCGAAGATCAATTTTTCGCAGAAAAATTGTGGGTCGTCAGCCGATCAGGTCCTGGTACTCGTCCTCGTCCATGAACTGGTCGAGCACGCCCAGGTCATCGACGCGCAGCTTGAAGAACCAGGCCGCCCCGGTCGGATCCTCGTTCACCAGCGCGGGCGCATCGACCAGCTTGTCGTTCACCGCGACGATCTCGCCGTCGATCGGGGCCAGGATATCGGACGCGGCCTTCACGCTTTCGATCACGCAGACCTCGTCGCCTTCGGCCACCATCGTCTCGGTCTCGGGCAGTTCCACGAAGACCACGTCCCCGAGCTGGGTTGCGGCATGTTCGGTGATGCCGACGACGACAAGGTCCCCCTCGACGCGCAGCCATTCATGATCCTTGGTGTATTTCATCGTCTTGCCTCAACGCTTGTAGCGGGTGGGATGGAAGGGAAGCTCGCAAACCGTCAGTGGCAGGCGCTTGCCGCGCACCTCGCCTGAGAGAATCGTCCCGAGGATAGCATGGGCGCGGGCGACGTAACCCATGGCGATGGGCGCATTCACCGATGGCCCGAACCCGCCGGAGGTGACGCGCCCGACCGGAGTGCCGTCGGCGGCATAGAGTTCCACGCCCTCGCGCATCGGCGCGCGGCCTTCGGGGCGGAGGCCGACGCGCAGCCGCTCCGGTCCAGTCGCCAGTTCCTGCAGGATGCGCGCAGCACCCGGAAAGCCGCCTTCGCGCGCGCCACCCGCCTTGCGGGCCTTCTGGATCGCCCAGGTCAGGTTCGCCTCGACCGGGCTGGTGGTCGTGTCGATGTCATGGCCGTAAAGGCACAGTCCCGCCTCCAGCCGCAGACTGTCCCGCGCGCCAAGGCCGATCGGCGCGACGCCCGGCTGCGCCAGCAGCTTTCGCGCGAACGCCTCCGCCTCGGCCTCGGGCACCGAGATCTCGAACCCGTCCTCGCCGGTATAGCCCGACCGCGATACCCAGATGTCGCCGATCACCCGATGATCCATGAACCGCATCGCCGCCACTTCGGGCATGAGCGCCGCCAAAGCCGCCTCAGCCCCCGGCCCCTGCAGCGCCAGCAGCGCGCGGTCGGTGACCGGTTCCACCGTCACGCCGGGCAGCATCGCGGTCATGTGGGCAATATCCGCCGTCTTGCAGGCCGCGTTCACCACGACATAGAGATGATCGCCCCGATTGGTGAACATCAGGTCATCCAGAATGCCGCCTGTATCATTGGTGAAAAGGCCATAGCGCTGGCGACCAACGGCCAATCCCAGCACATCGACCGGCATCAGCGCCTCGAACGCGAGCTTCAGCGCCTCCATCGTGCCCTTGGGCCGCAGGATCACCTGCCCCATGTGGCTGACGTCGAACAGCCCGGCGGCGTTGCGGGTGTGCAGATGTTCCCGCATCACGCCATCGGGGTACTGCACCGGCATCCGGTAGCCCGCAAAGGGCACCATCCTGCCGCCAAGCGCGTCATGCAGGGCGTCCAGCCCCAGACGCAGCAGCCCGGATTCCTCAAGGTCGGCCATTGCCGCCCTCCCATGGTCTGGCCGGATCATGCCGGCACCGTCCCGGCGGGCAAATCCCCGCCGCTCGATGCCCCCTCTGTCCATGCACGGTTTCGTGCGCCTGAGATCGTTATCCCTTCGGCGTCCCGGGGTTCCGGGAACTCTCCAGAGTCCTTCGTGTCAGCTACGGTCCCTTGCGCCTGAGAGTTTACCGGGGCGGTTGCTCCTTCGGCACCTTTGGGCTGTGTGAGCCCGCCGGATTCTCCCGAACCTGACGCAGACTGGGTACCGCATTGTCCCCGGTCCGGGCAAGCGAAAAACGGGATACGACGGTATGCCGCGCGAAGGCGACCAGGCTAGGCCCGCCGCTCGCCGGGGCTGGCGACAGGCTCGGCCTCCGGCGCGGGTACAGGCACCGGACGGCCGCGCGGTTGCGGGACCGCCGGAGACCGGATCGCCAGAAGCGCCAGCCAGGCCGCGGCAAGGCCGAAGACCACCCCGCCCAGGGCCTGGCCGACGAGCACCCCCTGCGCGCCCCAGGTCTGGCCGAGCCAAAGCGCCAGCGGGATCGTCCCCAGCGTATGCCGCCCCCAGTTCACCAAAGTCGACCAGAAAGGTCGGCCAAGGTTGTTGCAGACCGCATTGCCGACGAAGATCATCCCGTTGAAGAACCACAAAAGCGCCAGCGGACCGCAGAAGAGGTAGACCAGATCGCGCGTCAGCCCCTCGGCCTTGAACGCATCCGCGATGGGCGCGCGCAAAAGGAACAGCAGCGCCGAGACGAGGACGATGACCAATCCGGTGAAGATCAACCCGTCAAGGAAGGTCCGCCGCACCCGGTCCAGCCGCCCCGCGCCGAAGTTCTGCCCGATGATCGGGCCGATGGCTCCCGAAAGCGCGAAGATCACCCCGAAAGCCACCGGCGTCAGCCGCCCGGCAATCGCCATTCCCGCCACCGCCGCCTCGCCATAGGCCGAGGTCGCGCGGGTGACGAAAGCCTGCCCCACCGGCGTTGCCACCTGGGTCAGGATCGCCGGGACCGCAATCGCCCAGATCGGCCCCATGTCGGCCATGACCAGTCGCACCGAGGGTCGGTCGAACCCGCCGTATTTCCGGCGGATCGGCTGCAGCGCCATCAGCGCGATCACCACGCGCGCCGCCACGGATGCAATCGCCGCCCCGGTCAACTCCCAGCCGAGGCCGAAGATCAGGATCGGGTCCAGCGCCGTCGTCGCCACCGCCCCCCAGACCGTCGCCATCATTGCCGCCCGCGCGTCGCCATGGCTGCGCAGGATCGCGCCCCCCACCATGCCGACCATCAAGAGGGGTTGCGACGGGGTCACGATCTGCAGGAATTGCACCGCGAGTTCAGCCGTGGCGCCGGTTGCGCCCAAGAGGTCCACCAGCGGCGGAAGCGCCAGCCACACCACCGCGGCAAAGACCGAGCCGAACACGAACCCGATGATCAGACCCGTGGTCGCCCGCGACTTTGCCAGCGTGATGTCCCTTGCGCCAAGGGCCCTGGCGACCAGCGCCCCGACGGCGATGGACATGCCGATGCCGAAACTGGTGGTGAAGAACAGGATCGCCCCGGCATAGCCGATGGCCGCCGCCAGTTCCTCGCGCCCCAGCATGGCGATGTAGAGCATGTTGATCAGATCGACGACAAACACCGCCATCAGCCCGACCGACGAGGTCAGCGCCATCACCGACACATGCCGGAACAGGTTCCCCTCGACGAACTTCGCCTGTGCCTCTGGTGCTGCCATCATCGCTCCTTTGACCTGACCGACAAGCCTTGGTCCGGGCGTTCATCTGTCCACAAATATCCTCGGGGGTCCGGGGGCAGACAGCCCCCGGGGCCAGGCAGGGGATCAGACCGTCGGCACCTTGCGCAAGAGCGGCATCACGTCGGCCATCTCCGGTCCCGCATCGCGTCCCGTCAAGGCGCGGCGCAAGGGTCGGAACAGATCCTTGCTCTTGCGGCCCGTCGCCTCCTTCACCGTCGAAGTCCATTCTCCCCAGGTCGCCGTGGTCCAGGGCCGCGCGGGCAACAGCGCCAACGCCTGCCGCACGAAGTCGCGGTCCGCCTCATCCACCACCGGCGCGGCCCCGTCGCGGAAGAGCCGCCACCAGTCACCCAGATCGTCCAGCACGGTGATGTTGCCCTTGGCGACGGCCCAGAACGCCTCGGCCTCCGCCTCCGGCACGCCAAGCGCAGCGATGCGGTCGGCAACAGCCTGGAACGGCAGTCCCTGCACATGGTGGCGCGTCAGCGGAAACAGGTCCTCGGCGTCGAACTTGGTCGGAGCCGCGCCGAACGACCCGATCTCGAACCCCTTGACCAGCGCCTCCATGTCGGGGGCCAGTTCCACCGGTTTCGACGACCCCAGCCGCGCCATCAGGGAGAGAAGCGCCATCGGCTCCACCCCCCGCGCGCGCAGGTCGCGCAAGGACAGGACCCCCAGCCGCTTGGACAGTTCCTCGCCCTGCGGCCCGGTCAGAAGGCTGTGGTGCGCGAAGGTCGGCGGGGTGCCCCCCAGCGCCTGCATGATCTGGATTTGCGTGGCCGTGTTCGTCACATGGTCCGCGCCGCGCACGATATGGGTGACCCCCATGTCCACGTCATCGACCGAGGACGCGAAAGTATACAAGACCTGCCCGTCCGCCTTGATCAGCACCGGATCGCTGACCGACGCCGCGTCGATCGAGACCTTTCCGATGATCCCGTCCTCCCAGTCGATCCGTTCCTGATCCAGCTTGAAGCGCCAGTAGCCCTGCCGCCCCTCGGCGCGGTAGGCGGCCTTCTGGTCTTCGGTGAGCGCCAGGGCCGCCCGGTCATAGACCGGCGGTTTCCCCATGTTCAGCTGTTTCTTGCGCTTCAGGTCCAGTTCCACCGGGCTCTCGAAACACTCGTAGAACCGCCCCGCCGCCTTCAGCCGCTCGGCCGCCTCGGCGTACCGCGCCATCCGCTTCGACTGCTGCTCGATCCGGTCGTACCGGATCCCGAGCCAGGCGAGGTCCGCCTTCAGCCCCTCGATGTATTCCGGCTTCGACCGCTCCTGATCCGTATCGTCCAGCCGCAGGATGAAGGTCCCGCCGTTCTGGCGCGCGATCAGGTAGTTCATCAGGGCGGTGCGCAGGTTGCCCACATGGATCCAGCCGGTCGGCGAGGGGGCAAAGCGGGTGGTGACGGTCATGGGCGGGGTGGTCATGGGGTGGGCTCCTTCAAGCGCCCTTCCCTGTCACAAGCCCCCCGCTTTGTCCAGTTTGCCACGCCCGCACCGCAGTCCGTGGCAACGCCGTCCGAGGGGTTCGATGCCCCGAGGACGGCCCCTCGTTGCAAGGTCACACCGGATGGACCGGCCAGCGCTTGCCCAGATCGTCCAGCCCGGCCCGGATCAGCTGGCGCAGAACACGCTCGTCAACGGCTGCCAGGTGCCGGATGCAGAGGCATGATTTTCCCATCCGGTGCGGCCCGAGCCTCGACAGGATAGCCGCGAAATCGGCATAGCCGGGCAGGATGTAGATCGACAGGTCCGCCTTCCGGGGCGAAAATCCGGTGGCGAGACTTTCGCCGGAATGCCCGCTGTCATAGCGGTATTCATAGCGCCCGAAGCCGACCATCGACGGACCCCAGAGCCGCGGCTCCCAGCCCGTTGTCTCGGCAAAGAGCGTCAGAAGCTGTCCCGCCTCCTGACGTCGCGCCGTGTCCACTCCGGCCAGCCAGGCGTCACGGTCCAGCGCCGCGCTTTTCGTTTTCACCGCTTTGGCCATCTTCGCCCCCTCTCTCTTGCCGCAGCCTGTCACATCCGGGACCGTATCGCCCCTTCCACCCCAGCACCCGGCACCCTATCTTTCCAGACATGACCGACCCCGCTCCCGACAGCATCGCGCCCTCCCTCGCCTTCATCGAACAGCTTGCGCATGAGGCACTCGCCACCCTGCCCGAACCGTTTCGGGGTCCGGCGGCGCAGGTACGGCTGCGGGTCGATGACCTGCCCGACGACGAGATGCTGGAGGAGCTTGGCATCGACGACGCGTTCGAGCTGACGGGCCTTTATGACGGCATTCCCCTGACCGAGAAGTCCACCGCCGATCAGGTCACCCGCCCCGACGTGATCTGGCTCTTTCGCCGTCCGATCCTGGACGAATGGGCCGAACGCGGCGATGTCCCGCTCCGGGACCTGGTCAGCCACGTCGTCATCCACGAACTTGCGCATCATTTCGGCTGGTCCGACGACGAGATCGCCGCCATCGACCGCTGGTGGGAATGAGGCGGCTCCCGGCCCCTCTGCACAGCCCCTCTGCACAGCCGTTGTGCAGCGCCGCACGGTCGATGACGCAGGCGTGAGCGGTCAGAGCCGGACACAGGGTTACCCTTCGCCTACGCAACAATCAGGAGGACACGATGACCAGCCTCTCCCGCCGCCAGGCGCTCTTCGCCGGAGCCGCCATGCCCCTTGCCGCCGCCCTGCCGCAAGCCGTTGCCGCGCAGGAAACCATGCAGGGTTCCGGCTTCGCACCGTGGAACCGCTTCAAGCTTGGCAGTTTCGAAGTGACGACACTCCTGGCCGGTACCCGCGCAGGTGACAAACCGCAGGAGACCTTCGGCACCAACGCCAGCGCCGAGGAGTTCGCCGCCCTGTCCGCCGCAAACTTCATTCCCGCCGACCGCACGCAGAACTTCTTCACCCCGACGGTGGTCAACACCGGTGCCGAGATCGTCCTTTTCGACACCGGTCTTGCAGCGGAAGGCACGCTGGCCGCGCTGACCGCTGCGGGCATGACGCCCGACATGGTCGACGTCGTGGTCCTGACCCACATGCACGGCGACCATATCGGCGGGCTGATGGGCGCAGACGGCGTGACCCCGACCTATGCCAACGCGCGCTACGTCACCGGCGGGGTCGAGCATAACCACTGGTCAGGTGCCGCGAACGAAGGCTTCGACAAGAACGTCAAGCCCCTGAACGACAGGTTCACCTTCCTCGATGACGGCGGCAGCGTCGCCGCGGGCATCACCGCCATGGCGGCCTTCGGGCATTCGCCCGGCCACATGGTCTATCAGGTCGAATCCGGCGGCCAGCGCGTGATGATCACGGCCGACACCGCCAACCACTATGTCTGGTCGTTGCAGAAACCGGACTGGGAGGTGCGCTTCGACATGGACAAGGCCGCCGCCGCCGCCGTCCGGAAGCAGGTGTTCGGGATGATCGCCGCCGACCGCATCCCCTTCATCGGCTACCACATGCCCTTCCCGGGGCTGGGCTATGCCGAGGCGATGGGCGACGGCTTCCGCTACGTTCCGGCCAGCTACCAGCTGATGCTGAACGGCTGAGCCGGGGTCAAAATCCTTCGAAGGATTTTCCAAAAGTTTTCGAAAACTTTTGGCCCCCGGCCCGACGGTCGGGGGCAGTTCCATTTCGGCGCGAAGGGGCTATGATAGCGGTAACAGCCCCAAGGTGCCGCATGTCCCAGCTTCCGATCCTGACCCTCACGCTCAACCCCGCGCTCGACATGGCGACAGAGGTGCATGAGCTGATCCCCGGCCACAAGCTGCGCTGCACCGAACCGCTGCTTGACCCCGGCGGCGGCGGCTTGAACGTGAGCCGCGCGATCAAGTCGCTGGGGGGCGACAGTCTTGCCCTTGTCGCCATCGGCGGCCTGACCGGCGACCGGCTGGCCGGGCTGATCCGGGCCGAGGGCGTCACGTTCCTGTCGATCCTCGGTCCCGGCGAAACCCGCCAGTCCCTGACGGTCAACGAAGCCACGACCGGCAGGCAGTTCCGCTTCATGCTCCCCGGCCCGGTCTGGGGCGAGGCGGAGCGTGCCCGCGTCTTCACGCTCCTGCGCGCCACCGCCCGGCCTGGCGGGTTCTCGGTCATCTCGGGCAGCCAGCCCCCTGGCGTGCCGGTCGACTTTCCCGCGCAACTTGCAGCGTCGATGACCGAGTCCCGCGTGATCCTCGACACCTCCGGCTCAACCCTGACCGAAGCGGTCCGCCACCCGATCCCCGGCCTCGAAGTCCTGCGGATGGACGGCCCCGAAGGTGAAGAGCTTGCCGGAAAGCCCCTGCCGACCCTTTCCGACACCGCCGAATTCGCCCAATCCCTGGTCCGCAGGGGCGTGGCAAAGACCGTCATCGTCGCGCGTGGCGCCGAAGGCAACGTGCTGGCCGATGCCGACCAGAAGCTCTTCGCCAAGGCGGCAAAGGTGCGGGTGAAATCCACCGTCGGCGCGGGCGACAGCTTTGTCGCCGCCTTCGTGCTGGCGCTGGCGCAGGGCCAGTCGAATGCCGAGGCGCTGGCCCTTGGGTCTGCCGCCGCCTCAGCCGCCGTGACGACCGACGCCACCCAGCTGTGCCGCCCCGAGGACGTGATGCGGCTCTTGCGGGAATGCGCGGTGTCCGAAGTCTAGGGCGCTTGCGGTCAGGCGCGGCGGAACCCGGCAATCGCCTCGCCCTGATGGCGCAGCTTCCGGCCCAGCCCCATCGCGTCGATCCAGGCCTGCATCGGCGGGCTTATGGGTCCGTAGAGATCCGTCCGTGCCAGCCGGGCCGCCGCCCGCAGCGCAATCATCTCGGGCCAGGCCATGATCAGGTCGTGATGTCCGACCCAGGCCTCCGGTCCTTCGTAGATCGCGACCAGCCGCCGCTCTTTCGGACCGGCCCCGAAGAAGCGGTAACTGCGCACGCCCGGATGCCCCGACAGGCGCACCCGCGCGACCAGAAGCTTCACCGCCCGGTCGAAGGCGTCCGGGTCGCGCAGGGCATAGAAGTTGACGACGACGATTTCCGAGGTCATCGATGCTCAGAACTCATCGCGCCAGTGGTTCACGATGGGGTAGCGGCGGTCGAGCCAGAAGGCCTTTTGCGTCAGCCTGACCCCCGGTGCCGCCTGATAGCGCTTGTATTCGGCCAGGTACAGCAGATGCTCGACCTTCTTCACCACGGCGCGGTCGAACCCCAGCGCCACGATGTCGGCAACCGCCATTTCCTTTTCCACCAGGCATTCCAGGATGGCGTCCAGCACCTCATAGGGTGGCAGGCTGTCGTCGTCGCGCTGGTTGGCGCGGAGTTCCGCCGACGGCGGGCGGGCGATGATCGCTTCCGGGATCACCTCGCCGGCCGGCCCCTTCATCCAGGGGCGGTGGTTCCCGTTCCGCCAGCGCGCGGTCAGGAACATCCGGGTCTTGTACATGTCCTTGACCGGGTTGAAGCCGCCGTTCATGTCGCCGTAGATCGTGCAGTAGCCGACCGCCATTTCCGACTTGTTGCCGGTGGTCAAGAGCATCTCGCCGAACTTGTTCGACAAGGCCATCAGCATCACGCCCCGCAACCGCGACTGGATGTTCTCCTCGGTGATCCCGGCTTCGGTTCCGGCGAACAAGGGTGCCAGGGCCGCACCCACCGCGTCCTGCGCGCCGGTGATCGGCACCGTGTCATAGCGGCAGCCCAGGGCCTTTGCCGCCGCCGTTGCAAGGTCAAGCGACTGCTGGCTGGTGAACTCCGACGGCAACATCACGCAGCGCACGCTCGAAGGCCCCAGCGCATCCACCGCCATCGCCGCGACGATGGCTGAATCGATCCCGCCCGACAGCCCCAGCAGCGCGCGCGAGAACCCGCATTTCCGCATGTAGTCGCCAAGCGCCATGACGCAGGCCCGGTAATCCGCTTCGCCGATCGGCGGGATGTCCTCGATCACCCCCTGGTCCGCCTCCCACCCCTCGGCCCCACGCCGGAAGGTGACCATCACCTCCGCCTCGTCGAACTGCGGCAGTTGCGCCATCAGCCGCCCGCCGGGGTTCAGCACCATGGAGGAGCCATCGAACACCTGGTCATCCTGCCCGCCGACCATGTTGAGATAGACCAGCGGCAGGCCCGTCTCGACCACGCGGGACACCATCAGGTTCAGCCGCAGGTTCGGCTTGCCCCGGTGATAGGGCGAGCCGTTGGGGATGAGGAGGATCTCCGCCCCCGTCTCGGCCAGGGTCTCGGCCACATCCGGGTGCCAGGCGTCCTCGCAGATCGGGGTGCCGATCCGCACGCCCCTGACGACATAGGGCCCATGTACATCGGCCGCGGCAAAGACCCGCTTTTCGTCGAACACCGCGTCATTCGGCAGATGGTGCTTCAGCACGCGGGCATGGACCTTGCCGCCATCCAGCACATAGTAGCCGTTGTAAAGCTTGCCGCCGACCTGCACCGGCCCGCCGATCCCCAGCGCGGGACCGTCGGCACAGTCGCGGGCCAGGGCCTCCACCGCCGCAATCGCCGCCGTCACGAAGGCGGGTTTCAGGATCAGGTCCTGCGTCTGGTATCCGGTCACGAACATCTCGGTCAGCGCGACCATGTCGGCCCCCGCCGCGCGCCCTGCCTCCCAGGCCGCCCTGGCGCGCGCCGCGTTCGCCGCGATGGCCCCGACCACCGGGTTCAGTTGCGCCAGCATCAGTCTGAACGTGTCGCTCATCGCAGGGCCCCTACCACATCCTCTCCTTCTACCAGACTGAGGCCCAAGGGAAAGTGGTTCAGGCCGCATGCCGGACAGGTTACTGCCGAAACCTTGTCACAGTTGAACCCGCCGCTTACCCTGCCCGGCACGCCCCTGGGGATTCGTCCATGCGCCTGATGTTCAGCCTCTTTCTCGCCGCCCTCGCCCTCCCGGTCCTGGCGCAGGACGAAGAGGTCATCACCAAGCAGTACGACGACGGTTCGGTCTACGAGGGCACCTTCCTGAACGGCCGCCAGCATGGCACCGGGACCTACCGGCTGCCCTCGGGGTTCGAATACACCGGCGACTGGGTCGATGGCGAGATCACCGGCCAGGGCATCGCGCGCTATCCGAACGGGTCGGTCTACGAAGGCGCCTTCGTCACGGGCCAGCCCGAGGGGCTGGGCAAGATCACCGCACCGGACGGGCGCACCTATGAAGGGGACTGGGTGCAGGGCCAGATGACCGGCGTCGGCACCGCAACCTATGCCAACGGCTCGGTCTATGCTGGCAGCTTCGTCAAGGGCACCCACAACGGCAAGGGCAAGCTGACCAATCCTTCGGGCTACACCTATGAAGGCGACTGGGTCCTGGGCGTGAAGCAGGGAACCGGCCGGATCACCTATCCCGACGGCGCGACCTACGAAGGCGCGCTGGTCGACGGACAGCGATCGGGAACCGGCAAGCTGACGATGGCGGACGGACTGGTCTATCAGGGGGAATGGGCCGAGGGCCAGATCAACGGCAAGGGGATCCTGAGGCAGCCGAACGGCGACGTCTATGAAGGCAGTTTCAAGAACGGCCTGCGCGAGGGTCAGGGCAAGCTGACGCACGCGAGCGGCGACATCTACTTTGGCACCTGGGTCGGCGACCGGCGGCAGGGCCAGGGCAGCTTCACCACGACCGATGGGTTCAAGTATGAAGGCACCTGGGTCGCAGGCCGGATGGAAGGCACCGGGTCGATCCTCTATCCCGACGGCTCGGTCTATATCGGGGCGATGAAGGCCGACCAGCCGCAGGGGCAGGGCGCGATCACCTATCCGGACGGGGCCACCTATGAAGGGACCTGGCAGGCGGGGCTGATCACCGGCCAGGGCAGGGCGACCTATCCCGATGGCCGGGTCTATGAGGGCGCCTTCGTGAATGCCAAGCCGCAGGGCACCGGCGTCATGACCTACCCGGACGGCTACCGATACGAAGGCGACTGGCGGGACGGCCGGCGCGAAGGCCTGGGGGCCGCGGTCTATCCCGACGGCAGTCTTTACAGGGGCAGCTTCAAGGCCGGGCTTCGCGACGGCAAGGGCGAGTTCTCGACGACGGACGGCTTCCGCTATTCCGGCGACTGGGTGGCGGGCGAGATCGAAGGCCAGGGAACCGCGACCTATCCCGGTGGCGACGTCTATGTGGGAGCGTTCAGATCCGGCAGGCGCGAGGGTCAGGGCACGCTGACCTATGCCTCGGGCGAAGTGGCAAGCGGCGTCTGGCAGAACGGCATCCTGACCGCTCCGCCCGAAACGCCTGCGCCAGCGGCGACCGGACCTGCCCAAGCAGAAGAAGCCGCGCCCGAGACGGCAGGCGCGGCCCCGGCCGAACCCTAGACCCGGATCAGCCGGAAAGCTGCCGATGCGCCCCAACCGGCCATGGCGGCAAGGACCAGCGACAAAAGGCCATAGATCAGCGGCCGGTCCTGGGCGAGGTTGAAGATGAACCGCTCCAGCCCCTCCTTGCGGACCCCGATCACCCGTTCCTGCGAAGCGATCACCCGCTTGTCGCGCAACAGGAACAGACGCACCTTGTAGTCACCCTCGGTCAGGTTTGCGGGCAGGACGATATCGGCGCGGAACAGCGTCTCCTCGGTCAACTCGACAGAGCCTTCCAGGATCCGGTAGCGCCCTTCGTTCGACCGGACGCGCAGAAGCGCCAGCACGAACTCGCCCGCCTTGTCGGCCTCGGACGCGATCCCGATGGCGCGGATCACCCGCTCGATCGTGATGGCATAGCGCAGATTGTCGGTGTCCGACAGAATCGAGCGCAAGGGACCGGTGGTCGCCACGGCATAGAAGCTTGGGGCGCTGTCGACCCGCACCTGGGCATTGTTCAGCCAGATGCCCGCAACCCGACTCTTGCGCCGTACGATGACCGGACCGGCCGGACCCTCGACCGTCACGATCACTTCCAGCGCGCCGCCTTCGGGGACCGGAGCCTCGCGCTTGACGGCTCCGTAGATCAGGATCTCGGACCCGTCGAAATCGGCGGTGATCGAGACGCGGTTCTGGCTCATTCCGGCGACAATGGTTTCCTGCGCCATCGCTGGCAGGGCGAGCGCCACAAGAAGGGCGATGGCCCGGATCACGGCAGCACCCCCGGCGCGACCGAGTAAAGCTCGCCGGGGGTGACAAGGAGGTCGGCCCCGATCCGCAGCGCGACGGTCAGAACCAGAAGCGACAGCAGGATGCGCAGCTGTTCCGCCTTCAGCCGGACGCCGACCCGCGTGCCGATCTGTGCCCCGATCACGCCCCCAAGGATCAGCACCAGCGCAAGAAGCATGTCCACCGTCTGGCTGGTGACCGCATGCATGACGGTGGTGAAGGCCGTGACGAAGATGATCTGAAAGAGCGAGGTTCCGATCACGACCTTCGTCGGCATGCCTAGAAGGTAGATCATCGCGGGCACCAGGATGAAGCCGCCCCCGACGCCCATGATCGCGGACAGAAATCCGACCGAGGCCCCGATCAGAGCCGGCGGAATGACGCTGATGTAAAGCCCGCTGGCCCGGAACTTCATCTTGAATGGCAGGCCATGCACCCAGGAATGCACATGCGACCGGCGGATCGGGGCCCCGGACTTCCGCGATCGCAGCAGGCTGCGGACGCTTTCCTGGAACATCATCGCGCCGATCAGGCCAAGGAAGATCACATAGGACAACTGGACGAACAGGTCGATCTGGCCGAGGCGGGTCATGATGCTGAACACCCAGACCCCGATGGCCGACCCGATGACGCCGCCGGCCAAAAGGACCGTGCCCATGTGGAAATCGACGCCCTTGCGGCGAAGCTGCGCCAGAACGCCCGAGATCGACGAGGCGACGACCTGGTTCGCGCCGGTGGCGACGGCCACGGCGGGGGGGACGCCGATGAAGAACAAAAGGGGCGTGATCAGAAACCCGCCGCCGACCCCGAACATCCCCGACAGGAACCCCACGATCCCGCCAAGGCCCAGGATCAGGAAGGCGTTGACCGAAACCTCGGCGATGGGGAGGTAAAGCTGCATGACGGCGGCGCTCGGTCGAAGAGGCGGAGTGGGGGAAAAAGCGGCGGGATGATCAAAGGCTTGCGCGCCTTTCGGACCGATGTCAAACGCCGATTCGCCCTAGGCCAGACCCTTCAGGAATTCCCGCAGAATCCGTTCCAGTTTTGCCGCACCCAGGGGGGCCATCGCCTTGGTGTGCGCGTGGCTGATCTTTTCGTCCGACATCCCCGCAGCCATGTTGGTGATGGTCGATATCGCCGCCACGCGCAGCCCCAGGAACCGCGCCAGGATCACTTCCGGCACCGTGGACATGCCGACCGCATCCCCGCCAAGAAGCTTCAGCATGCGGATTTCGGCGGGCGTCTCGAAGGACGGCCCGGAATACCAGCAATAGACACCCTCGGGCAGGGCGATGCCCTGTGCGACTGCAGCGGCTTTCAGGGCGGCGCGCAGGGCCGGGTCATGGGCGTGCGTCATCGGCACGAAGCGCGCGTCGGTCTTCTCGCCGATCAGCGGGTTCAGGCCGGAATGGTTGATGTGATCCGACAGAAGCATCACGCTCCCCGGCGGGATGTCGGGCCGCATCGATCCCGCCGCGTTGGTCAGGATCAGACTGTCCGCCCCCAGCGCCTTCAGCACCTGCAACGGCAAGAGCATGGCGCGCGGGTTGCCGCTTTCGTAGTAATGCTCCCGCGCGCCGAGGACCGCGACCCGGACGCGTTCAAGCAAGCCCACATGCAGGTTCGGGTTGTGGCCCGAGACGCCGACATGCGGAAAGCCGGGCAAGTCGGCATAGGGGATCGCCACGCCCTCGACCGCGTGGGCCAGATGCCCAAGGCCCGACCCGAGGATCAGGCCAAGGGCGACCGGCGCGTCCCCGGTCCGGGCGCGGATCGTCCCGGCCAGGTCCTCAGCGCTCTTTGACATAGGGCTCGCCTCCCGCGCGGGGCGGGATTGCCTTGCCGATGAACCCGGCCAGCACGATCACGGTCAGGATATAGGGCAGGGCGTCCAGGAAGGGGACGGGGACCTTGACCCGCACCACCGCCTCGACCACATCCGGTCGCAGCGCCAGCGCCTGAAAGAACCCGAACAGCAGGCAGGCATACATCGCCTGGATCGGCCGCCATTTCGCAAAGATCAGCGCGGCAAGGGCGATATAGCCGCGCCCCGCCGTCATCTCCTTGCCAAATCCCGCCTGCAGCGCCGTCGCCATGTAGGCCCCTGCCAGCCCGCAGAGGACCCCGGTGATCATCACGGCGGAAAAGCGCAGGCCCTTGACGCTGACGCCTGCCGTGTCGACCGCCGCCGGGTTCTCTCCAACAGCCCGCAGGCGGAGGCCATAGCGGGTGCGGTACAGCACCCACCAGGTCAGTGCCACGATGGCGAAAGCCGCATAGACCAGGATCGAATGGCCCGAGATCACTTCACTGTAGAACGGTCCGATCAATGGTACGGCCCCCAGCGCATCGGCGAAGGGCAGGGTGATCGGGTTGAACCGGGCAGCGCCCTCCAGCGGCGGGGTCCGACCTCCCTGACCAAACAGGCTTTGGGCGGTCAGAACCGTCAGCCCTGACGCGAGGAAGTTCAGCGCCACCCCGGCGATCAGCTGGTTGCCGCGAAAGGTGATCGAGGTCACCCCATGGATCGCCGCAAAGACCAGCGACCCCGCGATCCCCGCCAGCGCCCCGACCCAGGCCGACCCGCTGTAGAACGCGACCGCCCCCGCGCACATCGCGGCGACCAGCATCTTGCCTTCAAGGCCGATGTCAAAGACGCCCGAGCGTTCCGAATAAAGCCCGGCAAGGCAGGCCAGCAAGAGGGGCGTTGCCAGCCGCAGGGTGGAATCGAGGATTTGCAGCAGCGTTGCGTAATCCATCACGCGGCCTCCATCCGGCGGGAACGGAACAGGGCGAAGATGCGCACCAGCAGCATCCGCACCATCACGTCCAGCGCTCCGGTGAACAGGATCACCAGCCCCTGCACCACGGTCCGC
>JBIJDO010000310.1:0-3989 GCA_044344105.1 Tabrizicola sp. | reverse complement strand
GTATCGCGTTCCGGGTCGATGGAAATGAAGACCGGGGTCACGTCCAGCCCGCCTTCGGCCAGAAGATCGACGGCCTCGACATTGCGCGCCATGTCGAAGGGACAGACATCCGGGCAGAAAGTGTAGCCGAAATAGACCAGGGATGGTCCGCTCAGCACCTCGGCTTCGGTCACGGTCCGACCCGCCGGATTGACCAGGGTGAACGGCCCGCCGATATCCCCGCCCGCAGTGTTGCCCTGGCGGCAGGCCGCGAACCCGTCCTCTGCCTGGCGGAATTGGACATAGAGCAATGTTCCGTCCAGGAGCGCAACCACGGCAGCAACAGCAAGTCCGGCATAGACCCTTGTCATTCCGTTCTCACCCGATCCAACGGGTCGCATTGATTTCAGATCAAGGCACCCATAACTATGGCCCCTTTCGTTCGAGACGCCCGGTCACAGCATGGTTGCAGCCGCCATTGGCCTCAGGCCCTCCGAAGCCGGACCGAACTGGGTCCGCCTGCGCACGCTGATCCTGTTGCGCTGGATGGCCGTTGCCGGGCAGGCGGCCGCGATTCTGGTGGCCAGTCACATCTACGGGCTGAATCTGCCGCTGGGGCTTTGCGCGTCGGCCATCGCGATGTCGATCCTGGCCAATCTCTATCTGGTGATGTTTTTTCCCGAGAACCGGAGGCTGACCGAGACGGAGGCGTTTCTCACGCTGTTCTTCGATCTTGCGCAGCTGGCGTTTCTGATCTTCCTGACCGGTGGCTTGACCAACCCCTTTGCGATCCTGGTGCTTGCTCCGGTGACGATTTCGGCCAGCGTGCTTCGGCTGCGGTCGACCATCGCGCTGGGGTCGGTTGCGATCCTGGTGGTGTCAGCCGCGGTCTTCTGGCATCTGCCGCTGCGGTTTGCCGATGGCAGGGCGCTGGAAGTGCCGGGGCTTTTCGCCTTCGGCTTCTGGCTTTCGATCGTCATCGGCATCCTGTTTCTTGGCATCTATTCGCGCCGGGTCTCGACCGAAATGCGGACGATGTCCGATGCTCTACTGGCCACGCAGATGGCGCTGGCGCGCGAGCAGAAGCTGACCGATCTGGCCGGAGTCGTCGCCGCTGCGGCGCATGAGCTTGGGACACCGCTGGCCACGATCAAGCTGGTCAGCACCGAATTGATCGAGGAGTTGAAGAGCCAGCCGGAGCATCTGGAGGACGTGCGGCTGATCCGCGACCAGGCCGACCGCTGCCGGGACATCCTGCGCGACATGGGCCGGGCTGGAAAGGATGACCTGCATCTTCGGCAGGCGCCCTTGAGTGCGGTCTTGCGCGAAGCCGCCGAGCCGCACCTGGCACGCGGCCGAGAGGTGCATCTTGGGGTCACGGCGGGACCCGGCGGGCAGGACCCGCAACCCAACATCCTGCGGCGTCCGGAGATCATTCACGGGTTGCGGAACCTGGTGCAGAACGCGGTCGATTTCGCCCGGTCACAGGTCTGGGTCGAAGGCTCGTGGACCGCTGACCGCGTCATCGTCCGGATCACCGACGACGGAGCGGGCTTCCCGTCCAGCGTGATCGGCCGGATCGGCGATCCGTTCGTCCGCGCCCGCCGGTCCGAACAGGACGCTTCGGCCCGGCCCGGCTATGAAGGCATGGGCCTTGGCCTTTTCATCGCAAAGACGCTGCTTGAACGGTCGGGTGCGGATCTGTCCTTTGCAAATGCCAGCGACCCCTTCACGGCGCCCGAGGATCGTCCGCTGCGGTCGGGCGCGGTGGTCGAGGCGGTCTGGGATATCCGGGACCTCGCGCCGTCGGTCGAGGGCGGGCTTGGGCAGAATGCCCGGTTCGATCCCTGACGGCCGTTCGACGGGAACACGCGCGCGCAGGGCCACCGGTGGTCGACCCTCAGGAACCGGAAATCGGATTAACCCGCGGTTAACCGTTTCGCGCCTAGCGTTTCGCCGGTGAGGTCCTTTCCGGCAGGTCCGCGATGGCAGATGATTGGGCGACGGCAACTGGCATGATCTTTTCGGCAACGCTGATCGCGCTTGCAGCCCTGCTGCTGCTGACGGCCTGGCAGACGCGGCGACCCGGCAGGCCCCCCAGCCTCTTCGACGCCTCGCCGGCCGGCATCGCCTTTCTCTTTGACGGCGAGCGTCTGGTCGATGCCTCGCCCTCGGCGCGGGCGCTTTTGCCGGATGGGGAGGACGGTCGCGCCTGGTCCCGGCTTCTGACCCGGTTGGGCCCGGATTTTCCCGACCTGACCGAACGGCTTGCCGCCTTGCCGCGCCAGGGGATGATCCAGCTTCAGTCACAGACCGGAAACGCGCCGCTGGTGATGAAGGCCGAACATCTGTCCGGCTTGACGCGGCTGACGGTCTCTGGCGGTCAGGCCGACCTGCGGGGCGGGCAAGGCGATGCCGCAACGGCCGCCGCCTTGCAGCAGGAAGTGGTCACGCAAAGAACGGTCCTGTCGCGGGCCCCTGCGCTCATGTGGAAGGAAGCGGCGGACGGCGCGGTGATCTGGGCCAACCACGCCTATCTCATCCGCGCGGTCGAGCTTCTGCCGGAGGGCGAGGATCTGTCCTGGCCGCTGCCACGGCTGTTCGATGTTGCCGAAGGACCGAAGACGCGCCTGCCCCGGTCAAAACTGCAGATGCCCAGCGGCCCGGAATGGTTTGACCTGGTCCGGATGCCGTCCGGCGCGGAAACCCTGTGCTATGCTCTGGCCGCCGACAAGGCGGTTCAGGCCGAGGCGGCGCTGCGCGAATTCATGCAGACCCTGACCAAGACCTTTGCCGACCTGCCGATCGGCCTGGCGATCTTTGACCGGTCGCGCGCGCTGCAGATGTTCAATCCGGCCCTGGCCGACCTGACCACGCTTGCCCCCGAGTTCCTGATCGGGCGCCCGACGCTGAACGCCTTTCTGGACGGAATGCGCGCCAAGGCGATGATTCCCGAACCGAAGGACTATCGCAGCTGGCGCAGGCAGCTTGCCCGGCTGGAGGAAGAGGCGTCGATGGGGCTTTTCGAGGAGACGTGGAGCCTGCCGGGCGGGCAGACCTATCGGGTGATCGGCCGCCCGCATCCGAACGGGGCGCTGGCCTTCATGTTCGAGGACATCTCGTTCGAGATGTCGCGCACGCGGCGCTACCGGGCTGATCTGGAACTTGGCCAGTCGGTGATCGATTCCGTGGAAGAGGCCGTCGCCGTCTTCTCGCAAGGGGGGCAGCTGGTCATGTCGAACCATGCCTATGCCCAGCTCTGGCAGCACGACCCCCAGGTCCTTCTGTCCGAGGCGAGCATCACCACGCTTTGCGCCTGGTGGCGGGACCACGCGGCCCCGACGCTGCTTTGGGACGACGCCACCGACTTTGTGTCAAGCACCGGCGACCGCGCGCCCTGGGATGGTGAAATCCGTCTGCACGACGGGCGGCCTGTCTGCGCCAAGTTCCGGCCCCTGACCGGGGGGGCCACGCTGATCACCTTTCATGTGCTGGGGCAGACCGGCGCGACGGGTCCGATCGAAGGCCTGGCGTCGCGGCTCATGACCGCGTGACGCCAGCCGCCAGGACCGGATTTCCGACGCCGTCGATCCTCCAGCGCTCCGGCCGGACTTGCGGTCGCGCTCTGTCCCGCTAGACTCGGGTCATGGCACTGCCGGACCCAGCCTCTGCCCGGGCGAAACCCTACCTGACCCTGGACCTGCCGGACGAGGCGGCCACCATCGCGCTGGGCCGGCGACTGGCCGGGGCCGCCAGGCCGGGCGACGTGATCCTTCTCGAAGGTCAGATCGGGGCCGGGAAAAGCAGTCTGGCGCGCGCTTTCATCCGGGCGCGGCTGGGCCGGACCGAAGACGTGCCGTCGCCAAGCTTTACGCTGGTGCAGGTCTACGATGCGCCTGACGGGCCGGTCTGGCACGCCGACCTTTACCGCCTGACCCATCCGGACGAGGTCTGGGAACTTGGCCTCGACGAGGCCTTCGGCACCGCGATCTGCCTTGTGGAATGGCCGG
>JBIJDO010000231.1:0-5177 GCA_044344105.1 Tabrizicola sp. | reverse complement strand
TCGATCCGCCATGCAACAGCACCATGTCGGGGTGCTTGGCGTGGATCTGATCAAGACGGTCCCAGATCAGCCGGTGATCGGTGGTGTCGCCGCCCGAGAAGGCAACCTTCGGCCCTGGAGGTACCAGGCTCTCGGTCTCTGCGCGCTTCTTGGCGGCGATGAAGTCGCGGCTGTCGATCATCGCGGCGGTCAGGTGGCGATGGCTGGTGCGCGAGCCCGAACGCGGTGACCAGTGTGTGCCGGTGGCCTTGAGGAAGAGGTCGGCAGCGGTTTCGCGGAAGAGTTCCATGCTCTCGCGCCGGTCGATCAGGCCCTGCCCGATGTCGATCAGGGTTTCAAGCTGGACGGATTTTACCTCGGAGCCGTCCTGTTCGCGCTGAAGGCGTTTCTGCGATTGCTCGTTGTCGTCGAGCTTGGTCTCGATCCGCTCGGCGGCGCGGTGAAAGGTGTTGACGGTCGACCACAGGATCTCGTCGAGGTCGAAATCGAGGCTGGTGTCGGCCATGGTGGAAATCAGGGCATCGAAGATGTCGGCGACGGCGGTCTGGATGACGTGGTCTTCGGGCGTGATCCGGGGATCGGCCTCGCCCGCTGCGGGGCGGTAGCCAAAAAGCTGCAGGTCTTGGATCATGGTTTCGGTCGGCGAGGAGGTGTGATCGGGTTCGAATTCGTCATGGGCGTACATGGGATGCTCCATCGTCTGGACCGCGACCGTCGCGGCCTTCATGGCGACGAAAAGCCGACAAGCGGTCCGGTCTGGCAGCCCGAGCCTTTTGCGAGGGCCTCGATGGCCAAGCCCGGCTATTTTGCCTCGCGATGCAAAGGCGGGGACTTCCCCGCCGGCGGAAAATAGTCGGGCGCCGCCATTGCCTGGCCGGACCGTTTGTGGGCCGCTCGCCCTCTAGAAGGCCGAGGCGCGGTCCCGCTGATGGAACTGCAACCTCGTATGCACGTGATGAGATCGGACCTCTGGGATCACCCGCTTCGACAGTTCACATGATCCTGCGTCAGGAAGCGGCTGACGTCTTCTGGGGCGAGTTGCACCCGGATATGCGCCCGAAGTGCATGATGGCCTCGATCCCGACCTCGTGGGCCCGGGCGACCAGGCTATCCCTTGCGCCGTCCCCCGCCGGATCGTTGTCGCGGACGATATAGAGCCTGCGCAGATGTGCCGGAAAGAGGAGGGCTGCGAGATGTCCGGCCGACAGCGCTGCAACCACGGGCATTTTGGGCAAGGTCTGTCGGAGGGAGAGCACGGTCTCGATGCCCTCCCCCGCTGCCATGACCTCTTTGGCCACCCCGAACCGAACCGCGTGGCCGAGCAAGTCCCCCATCGCCTTCCGCTGTGTGTCAACGGGCGCCTTTGAGCTGCCATCACGCGCCAGCCAGGTGCGGTGTACCCCGGTGACCTTGCCTGCGAGGTCGGTAACGGCAGCGATCATCGCGGGCCAGGTCTCGGTCTGATCCTCGCCCTGCCCCCGATAGTAGCAGTTCGGGTGGAACTTCAGGGCGCCGGTGTCGCGGAGATCGGTGATGCCACGGGACCGCAAATATGTTGCTGCCAGCGAGCCTTTGAGCGGGCCGGACATGCTAAGGAGCCGCCGTGCCGCTTCCGACGATCCAGAGGGTGCGGGGGCGAGCTTCGGCGTCGGGGTGTTTGAGATCGATTCCAGTTGCGGCAGGCTGAGGAAGCGCCGGGCTTCCTCGAGCACGTCGGCGAAATCGCTGAGCCCAAGGCTTTCGCGGATGACGTCGAGGAGATCACCATGGCTGCCCTCTGATGGATCCTGCCATTTGCCAGCGGCGCCCTTGCCTGAAGCGGGACCAGTGAGGCGCACGAACATCGAGCGCCCCGCCGTGTTGCGGACATCGCCAACCTGCCAATAGTTTCCTTGCCTGCGCCCGTTGGAGAGATAGGTTCGGCAGACAGCCTCGGCCTGTTGGCCGAGGCGTTGCGCCAAATCTGCGGCGGCAATACGGGACATCAGGCAACCTTACGCTCAGAAATGCGGGAGATAGGCCAGAGGTTGAGAAGCTTGGCAAGCACTCCCGTACCATCAGGTCCGACCGGCACGAAGAAGCGCAGTTTCCACGAGATGATCTCGCTGAAGAGGCCATAGGCCCGGAGCCGCTCGCGCATGCCTTCGGTGAAGCCCGTTAACTCGATCCGGTTCACCCCCATAACGCGGGATCGACGCAGTTGCAGGCCCTCTGTTAGATCGATGATCGTCTTGCCCTCGATCAGCGCGGCGTAGGCCTGATCAGGGGAAAGGCTCGGCACCCCTGCCCCGGATGCCGTTGCAGCCCAGGCCGGCGAGACCCTCCGTCCAATGATTCGCTCACCGTCATCGGTCTGAAGGCGATAGACGCGGGTTTCGTCCTGGGGCAGGCGCTTCCAGACCGGAAGGAGAAGACCGGAGACTACATGCAATTTGGCATCGGTAAACTCCGGCACCTCTGCCACTTCGGCATTCCAGGCGGCAACAAATGTGGGGCGGTCTGTCTCGACCCATTGCGTGCCGCCCATCAAGCGGACGGCGATGTTCTGACTTTCCGTGGGACGGATCAGTCGCACGCGCCGTTCGATCTCGCCATCATCCAGCATCAAGATGGTGGTTGGCACTTGGACTGACGCCCTGCCCGAACGGCTGTTGATCATCAGGAGGGCTCGCGGATCGTCGAGTTCGGCGAGCGCTTCGTCCAGCAAACGCGGCCGATTGCGCCGGCGTTCAGTGATGGAAAGAAGTCGGGTCTCCGCGCCGGTGGTCGGGTGGGTGTAGATCACCTGACGGTCGGTGACGCGGAAACTCTCGGCGCGCAGGGTTTCCAGCCCGAGATCATAGGTGCCCGAAGCGATCGCTCCGTCGATCCGCGCCTCAAGCAGCTGTTCGAAGGCCGTGAAGAGAATGCTCTGCATCTCGATGGTCAGGGCCAGGAGCCGGTTCAGGAAGGTGGTGATCGGCGGTAAATCATCTTTGATGCCATTGCTGTCCATCAGCTTCAGGCCCGTCGCCGCTTCGAAACGCTGCAGCGAGCAGCCTTCGATCTTGCCCCGCACGATCAGAAGGTAAAGTTGGCGCAGCGCATCACGGGCATAAAGGCTTTCGAGATTGTCCTCCGGTCGAAACAGCCCCTGCCCTCCCGTCTGACGTTGACCGCGCGTGATGGCACCCAGAGTATCCAGGCGGCGGGCGATGGTGCTGAGGAACCGCTTCTCCGCCTTCACATCGGTCGAGATTGGGCGGAACAGCGGCGGCTGAGCCTGATTGGTCCGGTTGGTGCGGCCAAGGCCCTGGATCGCGGCATCCGCCTTCCAGCCTGGTTCCAGCAGATAGTGAACCCTGAGCCTCTGGTTCTTGGCCGAAAGTTCGGCGTGATAGCTGCGCCCGGTGCCCCCGGCATCAGAGAAAATCAGCACGCGCTTCTGGTCATCCATGAAGGCCGAGGTCTCGGCAAGGTTGGCCGAGGGCGCGCGGGTTTCCACGGCAAGTCGTGCCGCCGGGCCCTCGCCCTTGCGAATAATGCGACGCGACCGACCGGTGACCTCTGCGACAATTTCCGTCCCGAAATATTGGATCACCTGATCGAGCGCCCCCGCGACGGGAGGCAGTGAACCAAGGCGTTCCAACATCTCGTCGCGCCGGCGTACGGCCTCGCGGCATTCGACAGGCTGGCCATCGCGAAAAACTGGGCGCGACGACAGATTGCCCTCGCCATCGGTGAAGGGCTCGTAAAGTTGCACCGGGAAGGAATGCTGAAGGTATGAACCTACGTACTCCCTGGGCGTGACGTCGACAGTCAGGTCGTTCCATTCCTCGGTCGGGATTTCCGCCAGGCGCCGTTCCATCAGCGCCTCGCCGGTCGAGACGATCTGGATCACGGCGGCATGGCCCGCCTGCAGATCGGCCGTGACGGACCGGATCAGCGTCGGGGTCTTCATGCTGGTCAGCAGATGACCGAAGAAGCGCTGCTTAGTCGATTCAAACGCCGAACGCGCGGCAGATTTGGCCTGCCGGTTCAGTGTTCCATCTGACCCCGTGATGTTCGCCGCCTCCATCGCCGCATCAAGGTTGTTGTGGATGACGGCGAAGGCGCCAGCATAAGCATCATAGATGCAACGCTGCTCCTCGGTTAGTTGATGCTCGACCAACTCGTATTCGACACCGTCATAGGAAAGCGACCTTGCAGTGTAGAGGCCGAGGGCGCGCAGATCACGGGCCAGCACTTCCATGGCCGCGACACCACCGGCCTCGATCGCCTCAACGAATTCGGCACGTGTCGCGAAGGGAAAATCTTCGCCACCCCAGAGGCCAAGCCGTTGCGCATAGGCGAGATTGTGGACAGTCGTGGCCCCCGTGGCCGAGACATAGACCACACGGGCGTCGGGCAGTGCGTGTTGCAACCGCAGGCCCGCCCTGCCCTGCTGTGAAGCTTCGATATCGCCGCGTTCGCCTTTGCCGCCGCCCGCATTCTGCATGGCGTGGCTTTCATCGAAGATGACGACCCCGTCGAAGTCGCGGCCGAGCCAGTCCACGATCTGGCGGACGCGCGAGACTTTTTCGCCGCGATCATCCGAGCGCAGCGTGGCATAGGTGGTGAAAAGGATGCCCTCCGCCAGGGTGATCGGTTTGCCTTGGGCAAAGCGCGACAGCGGCGTCACAAGGAGCCGTTCCTGGCCAAGTGCCGCCCAGTCGCGCTGCGCGTCCTCGATCAGCTTGTCGGATTTAGAAATCCAGACTGCCTTGCGACGTCCGCGCAGCCAGTTGTCGAGGATGATCCCGGCGGACTGGCGACCCTTGCCTGCCCCCGTGCCATCGCCCTGCATAAAGCCGCGACGGAAGCGGACCGAGCCAGCCACTCCGTCAGCAGCAGCGCCGACCGTGTCGCAGGTCTCGTCCACGGTCCAGCTTCCTGCGAGATGGTCGGAATGGGCCTCACCGGCATAAATCACAGTCTCCAGTTGCGCATCAGACAATCGTTGGCAGATGTCCGCAGGCAACTTGGGCCGATAGGTCGGGCGCGGCGGCGCAACCGAAGCCATGGCAGCGGACTGCACCAGTTTGGTCGGATGCGGCACGGCACCAGGAATCCGGACCGATTGCAGACCGTATTCTTCGTAGATTGCATCCGACAGGCGCGCGGCGTCGGAGGGTGCCGCGTCGATGGACTCATAGACG
>JBIJDO010000229.1:0-5191 GCA_044344105.1 Tabrizicola sp. | reverse complement strand
CGCTGGTATGCTTTGGAGTCAGCGAAGCGGTCGATGCCATTCGCGGCGATGTCCAACTCGCGCGACGCCTGGACGAACACCACCTGCCGAACTGGCGCGACGATGCCGAGTTCTCGGACATGATCCAAACCCTGATCGCGGCCATGCCGCTCGCGAAGAAATCCAATCTGAAGGTTAAATCGCTCAAGCAGATACTGGCGCTGACCGGCGGGGTGACCTCGCGCATATTTTCCCTGGTCAAGGACCTCTCCATCGACGCGATCGTCACGGGCGAGGAATGCATCACGGATGAGGCAATTGGCAAATGGACACCAGTCTGGTCGCGCCATGCGAACGCCCAACGGCGGCTCGAGAAGGCCAGAGCTTGAAGCAGCGCCCTTTGCCGAAAACTGTCACGCCTCTTGCAGATGAGCTGCTTTCTGGATGGCTGACGCGACTGGCGGTCACCAACCATTGTGAGGTCGACGAACTCCTGGCGCATATCGGAGTCGATACGCGACAGGTCGCCATGCTGGATTTTGAAGTTGAGGTGGCCGCGACCACAGCAGAAAAGATATCGATTGCGGCCCGTGTTGCCTCTGAAACTGTTCAATCCCTTACCTTTGGGACAATGACCCAAACCGAAGCCTTGATGACGGCGCAGGTCGCGTTCCAGTCGTGTCCCGACTGCTCTCGGCGTGGCATAGCGCTCAAACAGTGGCGGAAGTTATGGGCATTCGACTGCCAGATCTGTGGCACCCGACTCCTTTCGATCCTCATCAAGCCTGATCGCAGCCGAATATCCGAAAAGCTGGTGCGTCGTGCCCGAAGCGGGGCAGGGCTGCTCGAAAGCGCGGTGACGTCCAACTGCGCCAACAAACTTCGACGCGCCATGCGGGCGGCAACCTATGCCAAGGCGCTCAAGTCCGTTCGCGCGGATACGACCTTTGCCCTTCAAAGTCCCAGACCCGAGGTGAGACTCTTCTGCCTTGCTGCCATCGCCGTGGCTCAGTCACGTCCACTGGTCAAGGCGGCTATGTTCAGCACTGGCCTCGATGGGTACGCAAGAGTTGCCTTGCTTCGTGCGTTTGAAAAAGAGCCCCGTCTTCTTGCTGCAGTTGACCGGATCGTACTGCAAAACAGGGAAAGACTCCGACAAGCTGGCGTCTGAATGCCACGTTTAAGGGCAACAAACGTCGCTCCGCGCGCGTTGTGCCGGATTTAAAGGCAACGCGACAGTGGGGCAACCATGGCGGAAGCCATTGCGCAAGCGCAGGGGGTCTCGGCGGCAGTAGTGGGACAGCGCGGCGCACTGGTCGCAGCAGACGCCTTGCGGGCCGCGGCGAAGGGGTGATCAGGCAAGGTGATCGCCAAGCACCGAAAGCACCCGGTCGTCCACCCCATGCGCAAGACCGTCAAAGAGCCGCAGGTCGGGGGCGGCACCCGCAGCGCGTAGCCAAGCTTTGGTCGCCTCGGCCATTTGCGCTGGGATCACTGGGTCGGCTTTGCCATGAAGCAGCGTAATCGGAGGCCAGGTGGCTCGGGCGCGAACCGGCCCTGCCAGGCGGCCAGATAGGGCGAAGACCGCCTCGACCGGCAGCCCGTCTGCCACCGCATGCAGCGCCATGATCGCCCCTTGGGAAAAGCCGACCAGAACGCTGTCCTGCGGATCACCGAAGGCCTCGATCATCGAGCGGAAGATTGGCATGGCCGCTGCAATCCGTACCGGACGGCTTTCTTCTGTGATCCCCTTCACCGAGAACCACTGTCGCCCCGGCCCCATGTCGAAGGGCTGGGGGCCGTCCGGGACATGGGCGTTGCCCGCGACGCCAAGCGCCTCGGCGAGGGGCCGCATTGCGGCTCCGCTGCTGCCAACGCCGTGCAGAAGGACGACCCGGCTCATTGTGCAGCCTTGAGGAGGGCTGCGACATGATCCGGCCCAGCCGGGACGATGCCGGTCGGGTTCAGTGCCTTGATCGAGTAGTAGCCTGCCTTGATGTGGTCGAGGTCCACGGTCGCGGCCACGCCCGGCAGGCGCAGTATACGATCCATATAGGCCGAGAGCCGGGGATAGTCGGCGATCTGTCGCTGGTTGGTCTTGAACAGGCCGTGGTAGGCGGCATCGAAGCGGATCAGCGTCACGAAGGCGCGGATGTCGGTCTCTGACAGTCGGTCGCCGAAGAGGTAGTCGCCCGTCAGGCGGGCTTCCAACTCGTCCAGCATGGCGAAGACGCCCGCGACCGCCTCGTCATAGGCCGCTTGGGTCGAGGCGAAGCCGGCCTTGTAGACGCCGTTGTTCAAGGCATCGTAGAGGCGCGGGTTCAGGGCGTCAATCTGGGTGGCCAGGTCGGCGGGGTAGAGGCGCAGGTCGGACGGGGCAAGGTGCTCGAACGCCGTGTCGAACATTCGAAGGATGTCGGCGCTTTCGTTGGACACCATCACATCGCGCTGCATGTCCCACAGGATCGGCACCGTGGCCCGCCCTGTGAAGTGCGGATCGGCGCGGCTGTAGATCTGGTGCATGTAGCTGGCGGCGAACAGGGGGTCCTGGTCGGCCCCGGGATAGCCGCCGAACTGCCAGCCCTGTGCGGTCAGGACCGGGTTCAGCACGGTGACCGGGATCAGGTCGGCAAGCCCTTTCAGGCTGCGGGCGATCAGGGTGCGCGAGGCCCAGGGGCAGATCAGCGCGACGTAAAGCCGGTAGCGCCCGGCCTCGGCCTTGAAGCCGCCTTCGCCGGTGGGGCCTGGGCTGCCGTCCGGGGTGATCCAGTTGCGGAAGCTGGAGGTCTGGCGCACGAAGCGGCCCTTCTCGTCGGCCTTCTGCACCGGCTGCCAGTCGGCGACCCATTTGCCATCGACAAGCATCTCATGCTCCCTGATGAAAGACGAAAGAGCGCATCGACACCGACCCAAGGTCGATCGCATCGGTCATGAAGGTAAGCGTGTCGCGGGTATCCGACGCCCCGGCAATGGTCAGCGCGGGCATGTAGTGGTCCACGGTCGGATGCGCCATCCGCAGAAGGGACCCAAGCCCCTCGCGGTCGGCGAGCGGCTTCAGGTCGCGCGCCTCCAGCCGGTCGGCGAACATCCGGTCGAACTCCACCGCGAAGTCCTGCGGGGCACCGCCAAAGCGCATGGCGCGCAGGTTGTGGACGACGTTGCCCGACCCCAGGATCAGCACGCCCCGGTCGCGCAGTTGCGACAGGGTGCGGCCGACCTCAAGTTGATGCTCCAGCCCGCGGCCCATATCGATTGAGACCTGGAAGACCGGCACCTTGGCCTGCGGATAAAGGAAGCGCAGCACCGTCCAGGCGCCATGATCGAGACCCCAGGTGTCATCCTCGGCGGCGTGGTGGCTGGCCAGGAGGCTGACCACCTCGCACGCGAGGGTCGGGTTGCCGGGGGCGGGGTAGTCCATCGCATACAGCGCATCGGGAAAGCCGTAGAAGTCGTGGATCGTCTTCGGCAGGTTGGAGACATCGACCAGCGTCGTCCCCCGCGTCATCCAGTGGGCCGAGACGACAAGGATCGCCGCCGGTTCCGGCAGGCTTTGGCCAAGGGCGGTCCAGGACCGGCTGTAGGGCGTGTCTTCCAGCGCGTTCATCGGGCTGCCGTGGCCCAGGAACACCACCGGCATCCGGGCCGAAGGGGCCAGCCGGTCGCGCAGGGCATGAAGATCGGTGATCGCGCTCATGGGTGTCTCCTGTGGAAAAGGGGGCCGCCCGGAAGCGGGGCGGCCCGAACGGGTCAGGCCGTGGCAAGGCCGCGGGCCGAGGGCTTCAGCGCATAGGCGCCGCTGCCCAGAAGTGCCACGGCACCCTGCACGATGGCCCAGAACAGCGGGAATTCCCAGCCGCCGCCTTCGCTGGAGAAGACCCAGCCGTTGCCGGAATGGACCCAGGTCGCGCCCAGGAGGACCGGGATCAGCGCTAGGGCCACGGCGCGGGTGGCGACGCCCAGGATCAGCGCCAGGCCTCCGGCGACTTCGACCAGAATGGTCAGGTAGGCGAGGAGGCCGGGCAGGCCGAGGCTTTCGAAGTAGCCGACGGTGCCGGGAATGGTGAAGACGAAGACCTTCATCAGCCCGTGGGCGACGAACAGCGCGCCACTGGAGACGCGAAGGATCAGAGCGGCGTAGTCGGTATTGGACGACATGGCAGGGGTTCCTTTCGGGGCCGCAATGTCGCGGCGGGTTTCGATGACCCCTAGGTAAGGCTTGACGCCTTGGCATGAAATGGAGACGTTGTGGAATGACTATCCACAGGATATTCTAAATGGACCTGATTGACGAACTCAAGGCCTTCGTGGCCACAGCGCAGACCGGGTCTTTCACGGCGGCGGCGGGGCAGTTGGGCGTGTCGAATCGGCTGACCTCGAAATACGTGGCCGAGTTGGAGGCACGGCTGGGCGTCCGACTGTTGCAGCGAACGACGCGGAAGGTCGGTTTGACCCCGGCGGGCGAGGACCTTCTAGCCCGCGCCCCGGCGCTCTTGGACGATCTGGATGCGCTGATCGGCGATGTGTCCGAAGGCAGTCGGGGGTTTGCCGGGGTGATCCGGGTCTCGGCCTCGGTCACCTTCGGCGAGATCTGGGTGGCGGGGATGCTGGAGCGGTTCGGGCGGGCCCATCCGGCGCTGTCCTTCGACTTGCGGCTGAACGACCGGCATGTGGACCTGGCCGCAGAGGGGATTGACGTCGCCTTCCGCCTGGGCCGGACCGAGACCCAGTCGCTGAAGGCGCGGAAGCTGGGCAGTTTCCGGTCCGTGCTTGTGGCAAGCCCCGATTATCTGGCGCGCCGGGGAACGCCGCAGGTACCGGCCGACCTGGCCCTGCATGACTGTATCATCGACACCAACCGCCGCACGCCCCGGCGCTGGGTTCTGGGACCCGAAAGCGCGGCAGAGGCGGTGACGGTACAGGGCCGGTTCCAAGTGAACTCGGCTCGGGCGGCGGTCGACCTTGCAGCCAAGGGGCTGGGCATCGCCTATGCGCCGCGCTTTGTGCTGGGCGCTACGCTAGCGGCGGGGCAGGTGGTCCGTCTGCTGCCCGATCAGCCCGGCGAGACGAGCCCACTTAGCGCGGTCTATCTGGAAGGTCGCGTCCTTCCGCGCAAGATCCGCGCGCTGATCGACTTCGCCGCCGAAGACCTCCGCGCGGCAGACATTCTATAAGTGTCGGCGCCTTGATCAGACTTTTGCAGGATGACACTATC
>JBIJDO010000228.1:0-5194 GCA_044344105.1 Tabrizicola sp. | reverse complement strand
ATGCCCATGACATCTCGACCATCCTGGACAAGCGCGGCATCGCGGTCCGCGCGGGCACGCATTGCGCGATGCCCCTGATGGAGCATCTGGGCATCACCGCATCCTGCCGAGCGTCCTTTGGCCTTTACAACACGGTCGCGGAGGTCGATGCGCTGGTCAGCGCCCTGGAACTTGCGCATGAGCTGTTCGCCTGAAGGGCGGCACGCGCGAACTGCCCCCATTGAAACCCCTGCCGCCTTCCGGTAAGGAGCGCCGAGGCACCCGTAGCTCAGCTGGATAGAGTGCTGCCCTCCGAAGGCAGAGGTCACAGGTTCGAATCCTGTCGGGTGCGCCAGCACGATCGCCCTTTCCGCACCGGTCCGCGTGGCTGGCGACGGCACCGGGGCGACACGGACATCGGACTGACCCTTGCCGCCATTGGCCCGTATTGCCGCCGGTCTTGCCCTGGGAGCGCTGGGCGGCGTCGGGTTCCACCTCCTGTCCCTGCCCTTGCCCTGGATGCTTGGTGCCCTGTTCGCGACCATGATCGCTTCGGTCGCTGGCGCTCCGATCCTGGGGCCGATGCGGCTGCGCCCGGCCATCGTCGCGGTGATCGGCGTGCTGCTTGGGTCGCGCTTCACCCCGGATGTGATCGGACAGGTCGGGCAGATGGCGGCAAGTCTCGCGGTGCTGACGGTCTACCTGGCCGCAGTCGCCGGGCTGGTGGTGCCCTACTACCGCTATATCGCGCGCCAGGACTGGACCACAGCCTATTTCGCGGGAATGCCTGGCGGTCTGACCGAGATGGTGGAGATGGGCGAGGCGCGCGGTGCCGATGTTCCGGCAATCGTGCTGGCGCATTCGTTGCGGATCGTCCTGACCATCGGGCTGATGGCGGTCCTTTTTCGCCTGGTGCTGGGTTTTGGCGTCGGGGCGGGCAGTCCGGGGCCGGAGGCGACCCTGTCCCTTCTCGATGCCGCAGTGCTGGCGGTCTCGGCGTTGGCGGGAGCGGTGATCGGCACCCGGATCGGGCTTCCCGCGCCCAGTTTTCTTGGCCCGCTGATCCTGTCGGCCGGCGTCCATCTGGCCGGGCTGACGGAAAGCGCACCACCGGCCCTTCTGGTCAACGCCGCACAGGTCATGCTGGGCACGATCCTGGGCTGCCGCTTTCTGGGCATCGCGCCCCGAACGGTGCTTCGGGCCGGGTGCTTCAGCCTGGGCGCGACGGTCCTGACGCTCTGTCTTGCCCTGATCGGGGCCTATGCCTTGCTGGCCGTGGCCGGGGTCGGGCTGGACCAGGGGCTTCTGGCCCTTGCTCCGGGCGGGCTGACGGAAATGGGACTGATGGCCTTGGCGATCGGGGCTGACGTGGCCTTTGTGGCCCTGCATCATGTCGTCCGCATCCTTCTGATCATCGTTCTCGCTCCGGTCCTGTTCCGGATGCTCGGTCGCGGCCGGTAGCGGGCCACCCGATCCGGCTTGCAGGCGGCAGGGCCAGCGCTTACCCATGTCCGGGTGCCGAATGGCCGCCGGCCTGCACCCGCCCCGACCCTGCAATGGACCGCAAGCGATGCCCAAGACCAATGCCGCGATCTGGTACTCTTCGGACGGGTTCGATCCGGCTGCCAAGGGGATCAACGGACGTCGGGTGGCCGGGCATAGCTTTCTGCGCGGTTTCTTTGCCCATGGCGACGTCGAGGACTTCGTCAGCATCGCCCATACGCAGGGCGATCACGCCGAGTTCGCAGCGATGGCCAAGGCCAGCGGCGTGACCAAGCCGCACCGCGCGGTCCGTCTGGACGCCCCGGCCGCCCTGAGCCCGATTGATGTGCTGTACTACCCCGCCCCGTTGGTCCCGACCGAGTTCTGGCGCCGCGTGCCCTTTGGCGGTGCCGCCTGGGCGTTGTGCGGCATCACCCATACCACCGCGACGAAGGGCGTGATGCAGTCGGTCTTCGACATGCGGTCCGCGCCGCAGCAGCCCTGGGACGCCGTCATCTGTACCTCGCAGGCGGTGCAGGCCTCGCTTCGGCGCTTGATGGAACTGGCCGAGGAGCATCTGGCGCGCCGGTTTCCGGGTGGGGTGATGCCGGCACGCCCCTTGCTGCCGGTGATCCCGCTAGGCGTCACCTGCGACGATTTCCGCCCCGACAAGGCCGCGGGTGCGGCCCTGCGCGCGCGTCTCGGCATCGGTCCGGACGATTTCGCCGCCATCTGCATCGCCCGCCTGACCCCGGACGAAAAGTTCGACCCGCTGCCGGTCTTTCTGGCGATGGAGCTTGCGGCGCAGGAACGCGCGGCCTTTGGCGGGGGCAGGCTGCATCTCATCTTATGCGGCCAGTTCCGCGAGGACGTCTGGAGCGGCATCTTTGCAGAAGCCGCCAGGCGGCTGATGCCGTCCTGCGGCTACCATCTGCTGGATGGCGGCGACGCGGCAGAACGCAAGGCCACGCTGTCAGGCGGCGATGCCTTCCTGTTCCCGATCGACAATGTCCAGGAAACCTTTGGCCTTGCACCCGTCGAGGCGATGGCGACGGGGCTGCCGGTCATCGTGTCGGACTGGGACGGGATGAAGGACACCGTGACGTCCGATGTCGGGTTCCGGGTGCCGACCGAAATGCCACGGGCGGGGCTGGCCACCTATATCAGCAACCGGCATCTCGGCGGCACCGACAACTACATGCAGTATCTGTCGCAGATCACCGCGATGACCTCGGTCGATGTCCGGGCGCTGTCGCGTGCCATTGTCACTCTGGCCTCGGACCCGGACCTGCGTGCCCGGATGGGGCTTGCCGCAGCGGCGCGGGCGCGGACGCTGTTTGACTGGCAGGTGGTGATCCCGCAGATGCAGGCGCTTTGGGCGGAACAGGCGGCGATGCTGGCCCATGCCCGAAGCAAGGGCGGGGCCGAGACGCTGGCACGGGATGCCGGACTTGCCCCGATCGGGCCTGCGCCGGAGGAAATGTTCGCGGCCTATCCGACCCGGCGTGCCGATGCCGACCGGCGCTTGCGCGCCACCGACAGCGGCTTGCGCCCCGGCCCAGTGGAGATGATCAAACTTCGCAACTACGCCTTCCGCCGCCGCTTCGTCGAAGATGCGGGGCGGATCGAGACGATCCTGGCCCATTTCGCCACGTCAGGCCCGCAAGGGGCGGGCGAGATCGAGATCGCCGCCGCGACCGGCTTTACCCGGCTGATGGTCGCCCGCAGCGTGATGTGGCTTCTGAAATACGACTACCTGACCGAGGTGCCATGACCCGTTCCATCCTTGTCACCGGCGCCGGCGCCGGGATCGGCCGCGCGACGGCCCGGGCCTTTCTTGCCGCGGGCTGGGAGGTGACGCTTCTTGGCCGCCGCCTGGCACCGCTGGAAGAAACCGCAGACGGCAGGCCTGCGCGCCTTCTGACCTGCGATGTCGGCGATCCGGGCGAGGTCGAGGCGGCCTTCGCCCGGCTTCCGCGCCTGGACGTGCTCTTCAACAACGCAGGCATTTCCGCCCCCGCCGCGCCGATCGACGAGATTCCGGTCGAGAAATGGCTGGAGGTCAGCCGCACCAACATCACCGGCATGTTCCTTTGTGCCCGCGCGGCCTTTGGCCTGATGCGCCGTCAGTCGCCAAGGGGCGGGCGGATCATCAACAACGGCTCGATCTCGGCGCATGTGCCGCGGCCGGGCTCGGTGCCCTACACGATGTCGAAGCATGCGGTGACCGGGCTGACCCGCACCTTGGGTCTGGACGGGCGCGCCTTCGACATCGCCTGCGCGCAGGTGGACATCGGCAACGCGCTGACCGACATGGCCGCGCGCTTCACCGAAGGGGTGCCGCAGGCCGATGGCAGCATCCGCGCCGAACCGGTGATGGATGTGGATCATGTGGCCGGCATGGTCCTGCACATCGCCAGCCTGCCGCTGGAGGTGAACACCCCCTTCGTCACGATCATGGCGCGGGACATGCCCTTCATCGGGCGAGGCTAGCCGGGTCGCGGTCAAAGAGTGCGGTCAGCGCGCGCAGGAACGCCGCAACGCGGGCATCCTTCAGCGCGTAGTGGATCGTCTTGCCGTCGCGCCGCGCCTGGACCAGGCCTTCCAGCCGAAGCCGCGCCAGTTGCTGGCTGACCGCCGCCTGACGCTGGCCAAGCAGTCCCTCAAGCTCGGTCACGGACCGCTCCCTGCTTGCGAGGTGGCTCAGGATCATCAGCCGTCCCGGATGGCTCATCGCCTTCAGGAAACCCGCGACCGCGTCGGCATGGGCGGTCAGGGCCGACGCGATCTGAAGGTCCGGCAGGCGGTCGCTTTCGCCCGTCAGGCCGGGGCTCCGGGGATCATGACCATCCAGCGACATTCCTGCACCTCACACAACCAAAGATTGCGATACCCTAGCATGACGGGCGCCGACCCACGACCGCCTCTTGCCGATCCGGTCCGGTCCGGGCAAGGTTTCGCCGAAGCCCACCCGCCTGACCGGAGCCCAGCCGCCGATGATCCGCCCGTCCGCCTTCACCGCCCCCGGCCGCTTCTGGCGCGGCAACCTGCACACGCATTCCACCCGGTCCGACGGCGTTCTTGACCCCGGGGAAGTCTGCCGACGCTACCGGGCCGAGGGCTATGACTTCCTGGCGCTGACCGACCACTTCATCGGCATGTACGGCTACCCGATGGTGGATACGCGGCCCTACCGGACGGCCGGTTTCACGACGCTGATCGGGGCAGAACTGCACTCCGGCGCGCAGGCGAACGGCGAGTTGTGGCATATCCTGGCCGTCGGCCTGCCGGATGACTTTGCCCCGCCCACGACGACCAGTTTCATCGCCGAGCCGGGGCAGGAAACCGGCCCCGAGATCGCCGCGCGCGCCGCCCGCGCCGGGGCCTTCGTCGCCATCGCCCATCCGCAGTGGTCCGGCCTGACGCTTGCCGATGCCCGCACCATCGAGGCCGCCCATGCGGTGGAGATCTACAACCACGGCTGCGCCACGGGCTGCGACCGGCCTGACGGGGCCGGGATCGCCGATCTTCTCTTGACCGAGGGCCGCAGGCTCAGCCTGATCGCCACGGACGATGCGCATTTCTCGGAACCCGACCACTTTGGCGGCTGGGTGATGGTCAAGGCTGAGGAGAACACGCCCGAGGCGCTGCTTGCCGCCCTGAAACGCGGGGATTTCTATTCCAGCCAAGGCCCGCAAATCCATGATGTCCGGCTGGAGGGCGACAGGGTCAT
>JBIJDO010000226.1:0-5208 GCA_044344105.1 Tabrizicola sp. | reverse complement strand
GGGGTGATGTAGTAGCCGACCGCCAAGATGAAGACGAGAAGCGACCCGGCGGCGATTCCGGGCAGGGTCTGCGGCAGGTAGACGCGGCGGAAGGTCGTCCAGCTGGTCGCGCCCAGCGACCGTGCCGCCCGGGCATAGCTCGGCGGGATGACCTTCATCACCGAATAGAGCGGCAGCACCATGAACGGCAGAAGCACATGCGTCATCGCGACGATGGTACCGGTCATGTTGTACATCATCGACAGGCGTCCGTCGTCACCGATCAGCCGCAGGCTGACCAGCACGTCGTTGACGATCCCCTGTTCCTGCAGAAGCGCGATCCAGGCCGTGGTCCGCACCAGCAGCGAGGTCCAGAACGGCAAAAGGACCAGGATCATCAAGAGCGACGACCTGGCCATCGGCAGGGTGGCCAGAAGATGCGCGATCGGGAAGGCCAGAAAAAGGCAGATCACCGTGATCAGCGCAGAGACGAAGAAGGTCTTGAAGAACAGCCAGAGGTAGATGCGTTCCTTGTCGCCTCCCCGCGCCCAGCCGTCATCGGTCAGCTTCATGTCCGAGGCGACCTTGTAGAACTCGGCGGTGTAGACATGGCTCGCCGAGGCCATGCCGCGCCAGAGGGCGGGTTTCGCCCAGTCAGGGTCGACGGCCAGAAGGGCCTCGCGGTAGGGCGGGGTCAGGTCCTTGGCGGCGCGCGCCCCGGCCTTGAACAGGCTGATCGTGCCGGGCACGGAATAATTGATCCGGGTGCCCGCCACACCGGTGGTCTTTTCGGTCTGCATCCGCGCGAGGTCCTGCACCAATGCGGCATAGGCGGCTTCGGGCGGTGCGGCGGCATCGAAATCCGGGTTCTCCTGAAACCAGGCGACAAGCGCGGGTGAGGATGCGGCAAAGCCGTCATGCTCGAAGGACCGCTGCAGCATATAGGCAATCGGAATGAGGAAGGTGAACAGCACGAACAGCAGCAGCGGCAGCACCAGAAGGAACGCCCGCCGCCGGGCACGCGACTGAGCTGCGGCCAGCGCCTCTTTCAGCGGGCGGCCGTCGGCGGTGGTCAGCAATTCCCTGGTGGCCTCGGCCATGCCTGCCTCGCGTCTGGGGTCCGGGCGCGGGACACAAGGCCCCGCGCCCGGTCTTTTCGGATTACTGCGACAGCCAGGCCTGGAAGCGCTCGTTCAGTTCCGCGTCACGGTCGACCCAGAAGGTGGACGAGGTTTCCAGCGCGTTCGCCAGGTTCTCGGGCGCGGTCGGCAGATGCGGGGCCATGACGGTCTTGCCGTCCTTGAACACCAGTTCTTCCATCATCGCCGACTTGCGCGGCGGACCGTAGGAGATGTTCTGCGCCTGGGCGCGCAGCCCTTCGGTCGTGGTCGCATAGGCGATGAACTCCATCGCCTGGTCCTTGTTCGGCGCACCCTTCGGCACGACGTACATCTCGTTCTCGTAGATCTGGCCGTCCCAGACGATCTGGAAGGGTTTGCCTTCCTCCAGGACCGCATTGAAGATCCGGCCGTTGTAGGCGGTGGTCATCGCGACCTCGCCGTCGGCAAGAAGCTGCGGCGGCTGGGCACCGGCTTCCCACCAGACGACTTCGGACTTGATGGTGTCGAGTTTCGCAAAGGCGCGGTCAACGCCTTCCGGGGTTTCGAGGGTGGCATAGACATCCGCCGGGGCGACCCCGTCGGCCAGAAGCGCGAATTCCAGCACGGCCTTCGCGCCCTTTTTCAGGCCGCGCTTGCCGGGGAACTTCTCGAGATCGAAGAAGTCGGCGGCCTTGGTCGGGCCTTCGGAGAACTTGGTGGTGTCATAGGCAAAGACGTTCGACCAGACGTCGGTCGAGACGCCGCATTCGGTCACCGCGCCGGGAAGGAAGTCGTCCATCGCCGGGGTCCCGTCCGCGCCGGGCGCCAGCATCGCCACATCGATCGGCTCAAGCATGCCTTCGTCGCAAAGCCGGATCGCGTCGGCATATTCGACCGAGGCGACATCGACGGTGACGTTGCCTGCCTCGACCATGGCCTTGATCGCCGGGGCCGGGTTGTCGCTGTCGACCATGATGGCGGCATTGCCGGAGGTCGCGGCCCAGGGCTTCACATGGGCCTCGTTCTGGGCCGCGCCATAGGCGCCGCCCCAGGACATGACCGTCAGCTCTCCGGCATTGGCGGCAAAGCCGAGGCCGACAAGCGCGGTGGTCAGGATAAGGGTCTTTTTCATTGGCAGTCTCCCTGTTTGGTTTAGGTCTGTTCGTCCTGTCTTCGCGACCGGACGGGTATCAAGGGTCCAGCGCGCGGGCATCCTGGGGATGCCAGCCCACCTTGATCTTCTGGCCCGGGACAAGCTTGGTCTGTCCCAGGGTATTGCGCATCTTCATGACGAAATCCTCGGTGCCCGCGACTTTCAGGACCGCGCGCAGGATGTCGCCCATGTAGATGATCTCGGTCACCTCGGCGTCGATCATGTGCGCGCCGGGCGGCATCATCTCGGGCTTGAACTCCACCCGTTCGGGACGGATCGACACCAGCGTCTTGCCGCCCTTTTCCTTGGCGTTGACGGCGGTCGCGTCGATCAGCTCGCCCGTCGTCAGCCGCACCAGCGCCTTGTCACCGGTCAGTTCCTCGATGGTGCCGAACAGCTTGTTGTTCTCGCCGATGAACTGGGCGACGAAGCTGTTGTCGGGGCGTTCGTACAGGTCGGCGGGGGGCGCAAGCTGCTGGATCCTGCCGTCGTTGAAGACCGCCACGCGGTCGGACATGGTCAAGGCTTCGCCCTGGTCGTGGGTGACATAGACCACGGTGATGCCAAGCGAGGAGTGCAGGTGCTTGATCTCGAACTGCATGTGCTCGCGCAGCTGCTTGTCAAGCGCGCCAAGGGGTTCGTCCATCAGCACAAGCTTCGGGTCGAAGACAAGGGCGCGCGCGAGGGCGATCCGCTGCTGCTGGCCACCCGAAAGCTGCGCAGGGCGACGGTTCGCGAAGGCCCCCATCTGCACCATGTCCAAGGCACGGCTGATCTTGGCTTCGCGGTCTGCCTTGGACATACCGCGCACCTCCAGCGGGAAGGCCAGGTTCTCGCCCACGGTCATGTGCGGGAAAAGCGCATAATTCTGGAACACCATGCCGATCCCGCGCTTGTGCGGCGGGACCTGGTTGATGTTGACGCCGTCAAGCCGGATCGCGCCATGGGTCGCGGTCTCGAACCCCGCCAGCATCATGAGGCACGTCGTCTTGCCCGATCCCGAGGGCCCGAGCATGGTCAGAAACTCGCCCTTGCCGATCGTGAGGTTCAGGTCTTTGACGACCAGCGAAACGCCGTCATAGCTCTTCTGAACATGTTCGAATGCGACGAAGGCGTCGTTGCGGGGCTCAGCCGTCACCCGTGTCTCCCTGTTGGTGCGGGGGCTTTGCGCCCTCTCATGTGATTCGACTAAAGCGAGAACCGACCCCCAATGCAACGCACTTTTTCGCCCGGAAACCGCATCCGGCGGCACATTTCGTGCGGTTTCTCGCTCTGGCAGGAAAAACGTGCAGCGCCTTGGCGGATCACGGTCATTCTGCCTGCGCTCCGTGCAAGAAAAGGCGGCGTTCCTGCGCTCTGGCGCCTTGTCGCGGGCGGGCCGACAAGGCAAAGGGCGCGGGGGATGGATCCACCCGCGCCCTTTGCTTCATTCCGGAAACCGACCCTGGTGCGGATGAAAAGACTCGAACTTTCACTCCGGTTAAGGAACAGCGACCTCAACGCTGCGCGTCTACCAATTCCGCCACATCCGCACGGGGTCTGGTTTCGGACGCCCGCTATCTAGCGACTGGCGGTCGGGATGAAAAGGGGGATTGTGCGCCTGCCCGCTTCGATCCGCCCTGTCGCCTTGCGGACAAGTGGCCTATACGGGTTGGGGCCGACTGGCGCGGCGCGGATCTGGCATATCATGGTTGACTGGACCCATATCCCGGGGCTCGCCCCCTACCCCGAGACGCTGGCCGCGATGGAGGCCCATGTCGCTGCGATGAACGCCGGGACCGCGGGCGAGGCGATCTGGCTTCTGGAACACCCGCCGCTTTACACCGCCGGAACCTCGGCCAGGCCCGCCGATCTGGTCGAGCCGGACCGCTTTCCGGTCTATCCGGTGGGCCGGGGCGGTCAGTACACCTATCACGGACCGGGTCAGCGGGTGATCTACTGCATGCTGGACGTCAAGGCGCGGGGCGGTGACGTCCGCTGCTTCGTCCGCGATCTGGAGCGCTGGGTGATCGGCACGCTGGCCGCGTTCAACGTGACGGGCGAAATCCGGCAGGGCCGCGTCGGCGTCTGGGTCACCCGGCCCGACCGAACCGGTCCGGACGGCCTGCCCGCCGAAGACAAGATCGCCGCCATCGGCATCAAGCTCAGGCGCTGGGTCAGCTTTCACGGCATCTCGATCAACGTGGAGCCGGACTTGTCGCACTTCTCCGGCATCGTCCCCTGCGGCATCCGCGACCACGGGGTCACCAGCCTGGTCGACCTGGGTCTGCCGGTCACGATGGCCGACCTCGATGCCGCGCTGATGGCGACCTTTCAGGATCAGTTCCGCCGGACCTGCGACACTGCTGCAAGCGCCTGACACAACCATGCTATTGCATATCAACCACACCCGACCCCATTTTCCTGGCATGGGAGCGCTGCCTGCGCCCCGGTACACCCAAGAGGACATCATGACGAAGTTCATCCTTCTGGCCGCCACCGTCGCCGCCTTTGCGGCACCTGCCAGGGCGCAGGAAGTGGCAGCGGGCGAGGAGGCGTTCAAGAAGTGCAAGGCCTGCCATTCGATCATCGCGACCGACGGGACCGAAATCCAGAAGGGCGGCCGGACCGGCCCCAATCTTTACGGCATCGTCGGCCGGGGCATCGCCGCCGACCCTGACTTCAGCTATGGCGCGTCGATCGCCGCCCTGGGGGCGACCGGCGCGGTCTGGGATCAGGCCAGCCTGGCCGCCTATGTCGCGAACCCGGCGGAATATCTGAAGTCCGCGCTTGGCGACGATGCGGCCAAGTCGAAGATGTCCTTCAAGCTGGCGGCTGGCGGCGAAGACGTGGCGGCCTATCTCGCCTCGGTCGCGCAGTAGGCTTCCGCACGGATCCGATCCTTCGGGCGTGACCCTTCGCCGGGGTCGCGCCCTTTCTGTTTTCGCCGCGATTTCTGCCCCCTGCGGCAAAGTGATGGATTGCGACCTCGCGGCC
>JBIJDO010000225.1:0-5209 GCA_044344105.1 Tabrizicola sp. | reverse complement strand
CCAGAAGACGGCGTTCTTCCACCTTGGCAACCTCGTCGAGTACGGCGACACGCCGGCGATCTTCACCAACCCGAAGGACCCCCGCACCGAGGCCTACATCACCGGCCGCATCGGCTGAAGGAGCAAGGCACATGGCCGACAACGAGATGCACATTCTTTCGGCTTTCGACCGCGACCTCGAGGCGCTGCAGGCCCATTTCCTGAAACTGTCGGGTCTGGCCGAGGCGGCGCTGACCGAGGCCGTCAAGGCGCTGGAATCGCTGGACGTTCCGGCGGCGGAGAAGCTGGTTGTCGCAGACCGCGCGCTGGACGAGCTGGAGGAATTCATCCAGATGGAGGCCGCCAGCCTGATCGCCCGCCGTGCCCCAACCGCCAGCGATCTGCGCCGGGTGCTGGCGGTGATGCGCGGGGCCCACAGCCTGGAACGGGTCGGCGACTATGCCAAGAACGTCGCCAAACGGACCCGCGTCCTGCCGCGCTCTGCCCCGGTCGACGGCCACGCCGGCACGATCCGCCGCATGGCCACGCTCGTCGCCCGCATGCTGGACGAAGCCAGCCGCGCCCTCGTGCTGAAGGACGCCGCCCTTGCCGAAGCCGTCCGCAAGCGCGACCTTGATATCGACCAGATGTACAACACGCTCTTCCGGTCGCTCTTCACCTACATGATGGAAAGCCCGGCGAACATCGGCCCCTCGATGCACCTTCATTTCATCGCCAAGAACATCGAGCGCGCCGGCGACCATGCCACCACCATCGCCGAACAGGCGCTGTATCTGGCCACCGGTGCCCTGCCCTCGGACCCCCGTCCCAAGGCCGGGATCGCGGTCGAGGACTAACCCGCGTTCAAAAGCGGCAGCATCAGCGCGAAAAGCTCCCCCTGGGACGAGATTTCGCAGCGCGCGTAAAGCTGCTTGCGGAACACCTTCACCGTCTGCGGCGAGATGCCGAGCGTCAGGCCGATCGACGCCGTCGAATGCCCGCGCAGGATCATCAGCGCGACGGTCGCCTGGCGCTGCGACAGGGCAATCCCGTGCTGGTCACGTGCGGCCTGCACCAGAAGGCCCGGCGTGTCCTCCACAGCACCCTCCCCGGTATCAAGCCCCCGCCAATGCGCCCGTGCCAGCGCCGACATGACCGGGGCCATCTGGTGGCAGGCCGCCAGTTCGGCTGCCGAAAAGGCGCGACCTGACACCGCATCCCGCCCGAGGCAGAGGTTCAGCGACAGACCCGGCCCGAGACGGACGACAAAGGCGATCTCGTCGATCAGGGTGGTCGCGCCGAAATACTCCAGAAAGTAGCGGCTGCGCTGGAACGCATCCGGGGCAATGTCGCGGATGCGGTAGGCCCCGTCCGCCGTCTGGCGCAGGTGCAGGTCGAAATAGGGGTCAAGCCGGTAGGCCCCGGCAACGTAGGTGCTCTCCAGCCGCGCAAAGACCCGTGGATTGCTCGCCACCCGCTGCAGCACAAGCGGCGGCCCGCCGTCCCGATAGGCCAGCACGACCAGGTTGTCGGGCTGGGCAACGCCCTGGCAGACCCGCCAGAACGCGGCCTCGAACCCCGTCGTGCCCAGTGCCGAAATCGCCTCGGCCAGACTGGTTTCCAGTGACCCGGACATGCGTCGACCCTTGGATACCTCGCTGGGGGTATATACCCCCTCTCATGGCCAAAGGTAAGGTCCATCCACCGATTCAGGGGTATGCGCCGGACAGGAGCAGAGATGAGACTTGCAATCTGGCAAGGACGGTCGCCCGAAGCTGACCTCGATCAGGCCTGTGCCGAGGCCGAAGCCGCACTTGCGGCCGCCGCAGCACTTGGGGCAACGGCGCTGGTCCTGCCCGAGGTCTGGCTGCCGGGCTACAACCAGCCCGACATCCCGGCCCAAGCACTGCCTTTGGACAGCCCGCCGCTGCACCGCCTGGCCGCCGCCGCCAAACGCCACGGGACGGCGCTCGTCACCGGCTATGCCGAGCGTGACGGCGCGCGGGTCTACAATTCCGCCGCCTGCTTCGGCCCCGACGGCAGCCTCCTCGCAAACCACCGGAAGGTCCAGCTTTACGGCCCGCGCGAGCGCGCAATCTATGCGGGCGGGGACAGGCTTGCAACCTTCGGGCTTGGTACGGAAACCGCAGCAATCCTGATATGTTACGATGTGGAGTTCGCGCCGCATGTGAAGTCTCTGGCGGACCGCGGTGTCGGCGTCATCCTGGCCCCCACCGCCAACATGACCCCTTTCACCCATGTCGTCCGCCACACCGTGCCCGCCATGGCGGCAAACCACGGGCTGACCATCGCCTATGCCAACTACTGCGGGCGCGAAGGCGATCTGACTTATGTGGGTGGCTCTCTCATCGCCGGTCCGCATGGCGAAGTGCTGGCCCAGGCGGGCGACCATCCGGCGCTGCTGGTGGCCGAGATTCCGCCCCGCGACCCGGCGCGCCTTTCGACGCAAGCCACCGACATTCGAGTTCTATGATGACCCGCGACCCCCGCCACGACATCCTGTTCACCCCGCTGCAGATCGGACCGAAGCTGGCGAAGAACCGCTTCTACCAGGTCCCGCACTGCAACGGCGGCGGCTACCGCGACCCTTCTGCCGTGGTGGAAATGCGGCGGACGAAGGCCGAGGGCGGCTGGGGCGTGATCTTCACCGAACAGACCGAAATCCACCCGACGAGCGAGATCACCCCCTTCATCGAGCAGCATCTCTGGGACGACCGCGACATTCCCGCCCTTGCCCGCATGGCAGAGGCGATGAAATGCCACGGCGCGCTGGCAGGCATCCAACTGGCCTATTCCGGCATCAACGGCCCGAACCTTTACAGCCGCGAGGTGCCGCTCGCGGTCACCGGCGGACCGATCCTGACCTTCACCTCCGACCCGGTGCAGGCCCGCACGATGGACCGGCAGGACATCCGGGACCTGCGCCGCTGGTTCCGGAGCGCCTTTCGCCGCAGCCAGCAGGCGGGCTTTGACCTCATCTGCCTTTACGGCGCGCATGGTTTCGGCATCCTGCAGCACTTCCTGTCCCGCGCCACCAACCAGCGGACCGATGAATACGGCGGCTCCTTGGAGAACCGGGGCCGGTTCCTGCGTGAAGTGGTTGAAGACCTGCGCGAGACGACGAAGGGCGAACTTGCCGTCTCCTTGCGCATGTCGCTGCACGAGGCGGGCGCATACGGCTTCTCCAACGCCGAACTCCGCGATTTCATCGAGATGCACGGCGCGTTGCCCGACATCTGGGACCTTGCGCAGGGCACCTGGGAGGCCTGCTCGGGCACCTCGCGCTTCAAGCCCGAGGCGGCACAGGAGGACCTGGTCACCGGGATCAAGGCCCTGACCTCAAAGCCGATTGTCGGTGTTGGACGCTTCACCAGCCCGGACGCGATGGTGCGGCAGATCAGGTCGGGTATCCTCGACTTCATCGGCGCGGCACGGCCCTCCATTGCCGATCCGTTCCTGCCGCTGAAAGTTCAGGAAGGGCGGTATGAGGACATCCGCGAATGCATCGGCTGCAACATCTGTGTCAGCGGCGACATGACCGGTGCGATCAGCCGCTGCACCCAGAACTCGTCCTTCATGGAGGAATGGCGCAAGGGCTGGCACCCGGAACGTGCCCGGCCCAAAGGCGCAAGCGAAAGCGTCCTGATCGTCGGTGCGGGTCCGACCGGGCTTGAAGCCGCGCTGCAGGCCGCAAAGCGGGGTTACCGGGTGACGCTTGCCGAAGCGACCACCACCCTCGGCGGCCGGGTCGCGAAAGAGCGCCTTCTTCCCGGCCTTTCCGCCTGGGGCCGGGTGGCCGACTACCGCACCGGGCAACTGGCCGCGATGCCGAATGTCGACATCTACCGCGACAGCCCGCTGACCGCCGAGGACCTCCTTGCCATGGGGGCGGACCATGTCGCCATCGCGACCGGGGCCACCTGGCGGCGGGATGCGGTGGCGCGGCTGCACCTGCATCCGATCCCGACCGATCCGGCGATGCCGGTCTGCACGCCGGACGACCTGATGCAGGGGACCTGCCCCGAAGGCCGGACCGTCGCCCTCTACGACGACGACCATTTCTACATGGGCTCCGTCCTGGCCGAACTTCTGGTGGCAAGGGGCAACCGGGTGCATTTCATCACTCCGGCGGTGAAGGTTGCGGAATGGACCGACAACACGCTGGAACAGGGCATGATCATGCGCCGCCTGATGGAGATCGGTGTCGAGATTCACCTCAGCAAGGCGCCGGAAGCTGTCGGCAAGGCAGAGGTCACGCTTGGTTGCACCTGGACGGGCCGCCAGACCATTCTGCCAGCCGATGCCCTCCTCTATGTCACCTCCCGCAGTCCGAAGGACACGCTTTATCACCAGGCCAAAGCCCTGGACTGGGAGGGGGCGGGTATGAAAAGCCTCAAGCTTATCGGCGATGCCGCCGCCCCGGGCCCGATCGCCTGGGCCACCTATGCCGGGCGCGCCTGGGCCGAGGGTCTCGACATGCCCGACCGGGGCGATGCACTGTCGTTCCGGCGCGAGATCGCGGCGCTGGAGCCCGGTCACTCCCTGCTTCCCTGACCACCCGAAGGACTGACCATGACCCATTTCCGCCACCGCAAGTTCAACACCCGCGACACCTACCCGGAACAGAAGCTGGACAACGACCTTGCCCAGGCCGTCGTCGCGCGCGGACGGACCGTGTTCCTGCGCGGTCAGTGCCCGCAGGACCTCGACACCGCCAAGGACATCGGCAGCCACGATCCGGTCGAGCAGACCCACAAGGTGATGCAGAACATCCGGCAACTGCTGGAGGAGGTCGGCGCCGACATGAGCCACCTCTGCAAGGTCGTGGTCTACCTGACCGACGTCCGCCACCGCGAGGCGGTCTACCGGACCATGGGCGAGTATATCAAAGGCGTGCATCCCGTCTCGACCGGGGTGGTCGTCACCGCGCTTGCCCGGCCGTCCTGGCTGGTCGAGATCGACGGAACCGCCGTGATCCCGGACGACGACGCATGACCTTCTCGCTCGTCGCGCGCTGTGCCCGGACCGGGCAATTCGGGATGGCGATTTCCTCGTCTTCTCCCGCCGTCGCGGCCCGGTGTTCGCATGTCCGGGCCGGGGTCGGGGCGGTGGCAAGCCAGAACATCACCGATCCAGCGCTGGGACCCCTGGTTCTGGACCGGCTGGAGGCGGGGCTGACAGCAATCGAGGCCCTGAAGGCCGTGACCAC
>JBIJDO010000345.1:0-3651 GCA_044344105.1 Tabrizicola sp. | reverse complement strand
GATGTCAACGTAGTGCTCTACCGCTGAGCTACCCGCCCACTTGTCCTTGGCGTCGCCCTTTGCCCCTTTCGGTGAAACGAAAAGGACGCGGGGCGAACCGCGTCGGTCAGGCCGGGTCTATACTGGGTCATCCAGATGCCCGCAAGAGGTTTTGGCTTTCCGGATTCTGCCGCTATACCATGGGGCAACAGACGGAGATCGCCCATGGTGCGGACCGAAACCGACGCCTATGTCCTGCACCGACCCAGGCAATGCCTGGGACCGGTGATCTTCGCCTCGCCGCATTCGGGGCGGGATTACGGCGCGGGCTTTCTGGGCCAGGTGATTCTGGACCGGCAGGCGATCCGGTCGTCCGAGGACGCGTTCGTCGACCGTCTTTTCGACATGGCACCCGAGCTTGGGGCGCCGCTTCTCTGCGCGCGGGCACCGCGGGCATTCCTGGACCTGAACCGGGCGGCGGACGAACTTGACCCCGGTGTGATCGAGGGGATCGTCCGGGCCGCGCACAATCCGCGCATTTCCTCGGGTCTCGGGGTGATTCCCCGGGTGGTGGCCGGGGGGCGGGCGATCTACCGCGGCAAGCTGAGTCTGACGGAAGTGCAGGGGCGGATCAGCCGGTTCTGGCATCCCTATCATGCCGCGCTGGCGGCGCTGGTCGAGGAGACGCGGGCGGCGTTCGGGCAGGCGGTACTGATTGACTGCCATTCGATGCCGCACGAGGCGATCGAGGCGCATACGAGGCCGGGCCAGTCGGCCCCCGATGTGGTGCTGGGCGACCGCTATGGGGCCGCGGCGGGCCGCGAGGTGGTGGACCGGGTCGAGGCGGCTTTCGCGGCGGCCGGGCTCCGGGTGGTCCGCAACGCGCCCTTCGCCGGGGCCTACATCGCGCAGGCCTACGGGCGGCCGTCGCGGGGGGTGCATGTCGTGCAGGTCGAGATCGACCGGGCGCTTTACATGGACGAGGTCCGGGTCGAGCCGCTGGCGGGGTTCGGCGGGTTCCGGGAATTGATCGCGGGCGTGGTGGCCGAGCTGGTGCAGCCTCCGGGGGTGGCGCTGGCGGCGGAGTAGGGGGCGGTGGGGTGCCCACGCGTGGGCAGGTTTTTGGGGTGAGGGATCTCCAGGGGTGGGCTGTGGGCGTTTACCGGGCGTTAGGGATTGGGCGGCTGGCCCCCCCACCCCCATCCCCTCCCCACGGAGGGGGAGGGGAGGCGCATTGCGTCCGGCGTATCACCGGTTGAGGAGGTTGTTGAATTGAGCGCTGACGCGCGAAGGGTTCTTGTCTCGCCTCTGGCCTTCGGCCAACCGGCTCGGGTTTTGCCTCCGGCGGGGATATTTGGGAACAGGTGAATGGTCAGGGGTGAAGTGATTTTGGATTTGGCGGTGCGTTTGTTGTCAGGTGATTTCGGATGAAAAAGGGGCTGGTAGTTTTTGCTATCGCTGCGGTGGTGTTTGCGTTGGTCTTGGCGGTGATCAGCGTGGGCCACTACAGCTGGAGGCAGAAGCTGACCATCACCTTAATGACCCCGACGGGTGAGGTCTCGGCCTCGTCGGTCAGCGCGGTCAGTTGGCGGAAGCAGTGGATCCGTTGGGATGGTATGGGTTGGAGTTGGGACCTGACCGGCGAAGCGGTGGTGGTCGAGGTCACGCCGGGGCGCTACCTCTTCGCGCTCCTGCAGGGCGCAGGAACAACGGAATACATGGGCACGGTCGCCGCCGCCTCGATCGCCGGTCGCGAGGGGCGGGTGCTCGACCAGGCGCTTTTCAGCGAGGTGCACTACCGTAGCAATCGGGCAAGGGGCGTGATCACGGTGCCGGACTATCAGTTTCCGATTATGGTGACGTTCGATGACATCACCAAGCCCGAGACGGTGCGGGAGGTGGACCCGGAGGACCTTGCGGCAGTGTTTGGGGAGGGGGTGCGGTTGCAAGCGGTGACGCTGGAGATCACGGAGGAGGCGGTGCCGGAGGGGCGGGTTGAGGGGGTGTTGGGGTGGATGCCGGACTATTCGGAGGCAGCAATCATTCCCAAGGTTGATCCGATGGACTTTAACCTTCGCGCGACTCTCAGGCAGGGCGACTTCATTCGAAAATCGAACTGACACGTTGGCGCGAGAATGCGCTGTCGGACGGTGCGCTGTAGCGCACCCCAAGAGGCCACGTCGGGGCGCGGAGGGTCAGCGAGGAGCGATGCGGAACGCGAGCGAGGAGCGGGTCAGCGGAGGGCGCGGCCTTTGATGATCGCCTCGGCGCCGAACTTGGCGCGGATGGCGTCGGTGGCGCGCTCAGTGGCGGCGCGTTTTGTCGCGCCCAGGTCGAGGAGGTCCTGGGAGAGGTCGGCCTGGTCTTCGGGGGCGAGGTCGGAGATGCCGACGCCGATCAGGCGGAAGGGGCCTTGCGTCCCGGCGTGGTCGAAAAGGTCGCGGGCGGCGCGGTAGATGCGGTCGGTGAGCTGGGTGGGGTCGCTGAGGGCGTGGCGGCGGGAGACCAGCTGAAAGTCCTGACGTTTCAGCTTGAGCGTCACGGTGCGGCCCGAGAGGCGTTTCGCCTTGGCGCGGTCGGCGACTTGCTCGGAGAGGCGCCAGATGTGGCCGTCGAGGAGATCGGGGTCGGAGGTGTCTTCGAAGAAAGTCGTCTCCTTGGAGATCGACTTCAGCTTTTCATCCCGGTTCACCCGGCGGGTGTCGAGGCCACGCGCCAGATGCCAGAGGCGGTCGCCCATGCTGCCGAACCGGGCGCCCAGATCGGCGCGGTCCCAGCGCAGGAGGTCACTGATGCTGCGGATGCCGGCCTGTTCGAGGGCGGTCTGGGTGGCGGTGCCGACGCCCCAGATGATGCGGACGGGTTTGGGTTTCAGGAAAGCCTCGGTCTCGGCGCGGCCGATGACGGAAAACCCGCGCGGCTTGTCGAGGTCGGAGGCGACCTTGGCCAGGAATTTGTTGTGGCTGAGGCCGATGGAGCCGGTCAGGCCGAGTTCATCCTCCATCCGTTTCGTGAGGCGGGCGAGGAGGGTGGCGGGGGCGGCGCCATGCAGGCGGGCGGTGCCGGTGAGGTCGAGGAAGGCCTCATCGAGCGACAGGGGCTCGATGGCGGGGGTCAGGTCCTCCATCATCGCCCGGATGGCGCGGGAGGCTTCGGTGTAGGCGGAGAAGCGGGGTTTGACGACGACAGCCTCGGGGCAGAGCTTCAGCGCCTGGAACATCGGCATGGCGGAGCGGACACCCTTGATGCGGGCGATGTAGCAGCAGGTCGAGACGACGCCGCGTTGCCCGCCGCCGACGATGACGGGCTGGTCGCGCAAGGCCGGGTTGTCGCGTTTTTCGACGCTGGCATAGAAGGCGTCGCAGTCCATGTGGGCGATGGAAAGCTGGGTGAGTTCGGGGTGCGTGATCAGGCGCGGCGAGCGGCAGGACGGGCAGCGCGTCGCCGGGCTGTCGGTCGGGGTCAGGCAGTCGCGGCAGAGGCTGGGCATGGGACAAGGCTAGCATGGCCATGGGCGGCTGTGGAGGCTTGCGGCGCGGAACGGGCACCGGCAAGATGACACCGACAAGGGAGAGCCGATGCTGACGATCGCCACAGACCTGCCGCCGGGCGCATTGATCGGGGGCGACGCGCAACTGGTGGCGCAGGCGGTGCTGAAAAGCGGTGGCGCGC
>JBIJDO010000222.1:0-5231 GCA_044344105.1 Tabrizicola sp. | reverse complement strand
GTCACACTGCGATGGCGCATCGCGAGACCGAGGAGTTCCGGGTGCTGTATCTCGACCGCAAGAACGTGCTGATCGCGGATGAGGAGCAGGCCAGGGGCACGGTCGACCACGTCCCCGTCTACCCGCGCGAGATCGTGAAGCGGGCGCTGGAGCTGAACGCAAGCGCGCTGATCCTGGTCCACAACCACCCTTCCGGCGACCCGACGCCGTCGGACAGCGATCTGTCGATGACCCGCGCGGTCCAGGATGCCTGTGCCACCCTGAGCCTGGTGCTGCATGATCATCTGATCATCGGCAAGTCGCGCGAGCTGAGTTTCCGGGCGCAGGGCTATCTTTGACGGGTGTGGCAGCGCTCAGGGCGGAGCGGGCAGCGCTTCCGGATCGGACGAAGCGAAATCCGGCAGGACCCACAGCTCCACCCGGCGGTTCAGGCGACGGCCGATGGCGGTCTCGTCACAGGCCATGGGCAGGGCCTCGCCGAAGCCCTCGACGCCGGGCAGGTCGTCCGTGGCAAGGTCGGGGGCAATGGCGGCAAGCTCCTGCGCGACCTTGGCGGCACGTTCGACAGACAGGGCAAGATTGGCCTCCGCGGCCCCCGACCCGTCCGAAAAGCCTGCAAAGACCAGCTTTTCGTTGCGGAACTGCCCGGCAGCGATCAGCTGCGCCAGATCGGCGAGGTTGTCCTGCGACTGGGGATCAAGCGTCGAGGAGCCGTCCTCGAAGCGGAAGGTGAAGGACATCCGGTCCGCCCCGTCCATGAGGCCGACGAGACGCTTGAGGTCGCCCAGGGTGATGTCGTCGCCCGCGCCCTGGATCGCGTTGATCAGGCGCAGCCCGTCCGAGGTCATCGGCTGCCGGGTGGCCGAGCGGTCGATGAAGCCGGCCGATGCCACTGCGGCCTGAGCGGCAGGGGTACGCAGGAAATCGAGAAACTCGCGTGTCAGAAGCGGCAGCCGTCGCTTTGCGGCCAGGATCATCACCGGCAGGGCAAGCGGATAGTCTTCGGACTTGATCGAGAGGGCCGTCGGCAGAAGCGGGAAGCCGCAGGAATCGGTCAGGGGCATCTGCCGCGCCGGGGCGATGGCGGACCGGCCCGAGACCGCGATGGCCCAGGGGTCGCGCGCCACCGCCTGCGTCAGGGCTTGCAGGTCCGGATGCAGGACGGCAGCCGGTGCCCCGGTTCCAAGCCGGTCGGACAGGGCCTGCTGCAGATCCGCCTCGGGTCGCAGCGCATGAAGCACGATCGGCATGTCCGGGCCACCGACCGCGGACCAGTTCGTCACCTCGCCTTTCAGCACCGCAGCCAGTTCCACCGTGGAGATCTCGGGGGTCGGATTGTCGGGCGCGACGATGACGACGAGGGCATCCATAGCGACGGAATGGGTGCCATAGGCCGGGTCCGGCTGGAACGACAGCTTGAGGTCGGCATTGCCGGTGTCGAGGGCGGCACTTGCAGGACCTGGTGCCAGGGGGGCGAAGGACAGTTCGGCAAGCTCTTTCCGGCTTTCAGGATCAAGGATCCGGGCGGCGTACCCCGCCCCGGCATCCGCTTCGTAGATCAGGCCGCGCTGGCCTGCGAAGGCTTCGAACAGGACCGGCAGAAGGGCTGCGGCATCGGGCGCGCCGACGACCCGGATCAGGGCCTTGGGTGCAATCAGCTCTGGACAGGCCGGCCCTTCGCAGATGACGCCCTGCCCGTCGACCGTCAGCGCGCCGTAGCTGGTCTCGATGCGGTAGAATTCGCCGTCATAGCCCTGCAGCCGCCCGTTCAGGACGATCCCGCCTTCGCGCGCGACCAGCGTCACGTCCTGCGCAAAGGCGGCAAGCGACACCGCCACGCCAGCGCAGAACGCTGCGATCCACACCCAAACGCCCATTGCCTGCCGATCCGGCCCTTATTTCGGAGTGGGGAGTTTCAGGGCGGGAACAAGATTCTTCAACACCAGAATGTCGCCGGATGTGCCGCAGAGCGGAACCGGGACAAGTCTTTCCGTTTCGAGGACCGCACCCCGGTTGGCGGTCAGAACGGTCAGGCGCAGGGTGCGCCCGCAGGTCGCGGGCGTTATCCGCAGCTCGGCCGAGATCTCTGCGTTGCCAAGGTCCGTCATGCCGACGCTGTAGACGCTGGCAAGGACCGGGACGGGCGCATCCGGGGTGCCGAGCACAAGCACCTGTTCCGCCCCGCCTTCTGCCAGTCTGCGGCTGCCCACCATCAGCTTTTCGCCACGGGTCACGCGCAGCTCAAGTTCGGCGGGCCGGTCCCAGATCAGCGCGACGCGGGTGAAGTCGGCGGCGTCGGGAACCCTGGCGCGGCCGAGGACGAGCTGCGATCCTTCAAGGTAGGCCGCAACAAGGGCATCTTCCCGAAGGCCCGGAAGCACCTGCGAAAGCCTGCCGGAGCCGTCGGTCTGCGCGGTGAACGCGAGGCCGGCATGACGGATCACGACACGCTGGTTGGCATTGCAGGGGGCGGCAAGGGACAGCGCGAGCATCGCCCCCGGCATGGCCGAGAGGCCCAGGATCGGCTGGCACGGGTCGTCGGACCGGTCGGGGAGCGTGGCAGCAATGGTCGTGATGCCGGTGACATCGTCAAGACCGGGCTTGTCGGGCGCGTTTAGCGAGGCGGATTGCGGGATCGGATCGGCGGCCGCCCTGGCCGCATGCTCCGGCGTGGGGAGCGCGCGCAGGGACTCCAGGCTGAAGGCAGCCTGGCCCGCCGGAGCCTTCAGCGTTTCCGCAGCATGGCCTGCCGCCAAGGCGACGATGACCACGGCGGAAACCCGCAAAGCTTTCTTTCCCCAAAGCATGGCAGTGCCCCGGCACGAATCGTTACCGTTCCGGCCTAAGGGTCAATGGAGGCGGAGAAATGGCATTATTGCGGTGGACGGTTCGCAGGATGCGTGTCGCCACGGAAAAGACCGAGAAACGCCCCGGTCCGCCGGATTTTTCGCCAGTCGGTCGCCGGACGGATTGTGCTTCGGTCAGGCCAGTCGTCCATGGCAATGCTTGAACTTTTCGCCTGATCCGCAGGGGCACTGGTCGTTGCGGCCGGGATTGCCCCAGGTGGCAGGATCAGCCTCGTCGAACCCGGCGCGTCGCGTCGGTGGCGCCACAGGCGCCAAGGCCGCCCCGGCTGCCGGGGCGGGTGCCGTCGAGGCCGCCGCCACGATACGGGCCGCGGGCTGGCCCTGGGCCTGCGCGGCCTCCTGCATCTGCCGCAACATCGTTTCCTGCTCTTCCCTGGTGATCGGGCGGATGCGGGAAAGCTGCTGGGTGACCTGCTCGCGCAGCGAGTTGAGGAGACCCTCGAACAGCTGGAAGGCCTCGGTCTTGTATTCGTTCAGGGGATCGCGTTGCGCATAGCCGCGGAAGTTGACCACCGAGCGCAGGTGTTCCAGCCGCAGAAGGTGCTCGCGCCATTTGGTGTCGATCGACTGCAGGAGAACCTGCTTTTCGATCGAGTCCATCGAGGACTTGCCGAAGGCTTCGGTCTTCTCGGCCATCATCTTGTCGGAGGCCTCGATGATGCGGTCGCGGAGGACGAACTGGTCGACGCCCTCCTCGGCAGCCCAGTCGGCAATCGGCAGGTCCAGGTTCAGCATGTCGCGGCAGGCGGCGGCGAGGCCTTCGGTGTCCCACGCATCGGGGTAGGACTTCGGCGGCATGTTCAGGTCGACCAGATCCTCGATCACCTGATGGCGCATGTCCGCCGCGACATCGGCGACGTGGTCGGCCTGCATGATTTCCATCCGCTGGCTGAAGATCGCGCGGCGCTGGTCGTTCATGACGTCGTCGAATTTCAGAAGCTGCTTGCGGATGTCGAAGTTGCGACCCTCGACCTTGGCCTGCGCCTTTTCCAGGCTCTTGTTGACCCAGGGGTGGACGATGGATTCGCCTTCCTTCATCCCAAGCTTCGACAGGATCGAATCCAGCCGTTCCGACCCGAAGATGCGCATCAGGTCGTCTTCGAGGGAAAGGAAGAACGCCGACCGCCCGGGGTCGCCCTGCCGACCGGACCGGCCGCGCAGCTGGTTGTCGATCCGGCGGCTTTCATGGCGTTCGGTCGCCAGGACGAAGAGACCGCCGGCGGCCTTGACCGCCTCTTCCTCGTCCACGTGGTCTGCTTCGATCTGCGCACGGATGGCGACGTGATCGCCTTCGGGGTCGGCGGCGATGGCCTCCATCACCTTGAACTCGACATTGCCGCCCAGTTTGATGTCGGTCCCGCGACCCGCCATGTTGGTGGCGATGGTCACCGCGCCAAGCTTGCCGGCATCGGCCACGATCTTGGCTTCCTGTTCGTGCTGCCGGGCGTTCAGGACGCTGTGGCGGATGTCTTCCTTCTGCAGAAGTGCCGACAGTTGTTCGGACTTTTCGATCGAGGTCGTACCGACCAGGATCGGCTGCCCTTTCGCATGGGCTTCCTTGATGGCCGCAAGGATGCCGTCGAATTTCTCGCGCGCGGTGCGGTAGACCTGGTCATGCTCGTCAATCCGCACGACGGTGCGGTTCGTCGGCACCTCGACCACGCCCAGACCGTAGATCTCGCGGAATTCCTCGGCCTCGGTGGTGGCGGTGCCGGTCATGCCGCCCAGCTTGTCGTAAAGCCGGAAGTAGTTCTGGAATGTGACGGAGGCATAGGTCACGTTCTCGGGTTTGATCTGGACGCCTTCCTTGGCCTCGATGGCCTGGTGAAGACCGTCGGACAGACGGCGGCCCTTCATCATCCGGCCGGTGAATTCGTCGATCAGCATCACCTCGCCGTCGCGCACGATGTACTGCTGGTCCTTGTGGAACAGCTTGTGCGCCCGAAGCGCCTGGTTGACGTGATGGACGATGGAGGTGCTTTCGGCGGCATAGAGGTTCTGGCCCTCGGGCAGGATGCCGGCCTTCTGCAGCAGGTCCTCGATGGCGTCGTTGCCCTCTTCAGTGAGGGTGACGTTGCGCGCCTTTTCGTCCAGCTTGTAATGATCGGGCTGAAGGCCGGGGATCACCGCATCCACCGCCTGATAAAGCGGGCTGCGGTCCTGGCTTGGCCCCGAGATGATCAGGGGGGTCCGCGCCTCGTCGATCAGGATACTGTCGACCTCGTCCACGATGGCATAGGCATGGCCGCGCTGCGCCATTTCGGCCAGCGAGGATTTCATGTTGTCGCGCAGATAGTCGAAGCCAAGCTCGTTGTTCGTGGCATAGGTGATGTCGGCGCGGTAGGCCGCCAGCTTTTCGGCATC
>JBIJDO010000337.1:0-3719 GCA_044344105.1 Tabrizicola sp. | reverse complement strand
AGGCCAGGCAAGGATCCTCGCGATGCAAGGTGGAAAGCACGACCCGCACGCCGGGCACCCGATGACGGCAGACAGGCCTGTTGATCCACACGCCGGGCACGATATGGCTGCGATGACAAGCGCAACGCATGCGGGGCACGGCGCGTCGGCGGCCCCCGCGATGCCCGGCGGCCACGCCGGCCACGGCGACATGGTAGCCGACTTCCGGCGGCGGTTCTGGGTGTCGCTGGCGCTGACCGTCCCGGTGCTGATCCTGTCGCCGATGGTGCGCGACTTTGCCGGACAGGGCATGGCCCCCCTCTTCGCGGGCGAGGAATGGGTCGCACTCGCCCTGTCATCGGTGATCTACTTCTGGGGCGGTGCGCCGTTCCTGAAAGGCGCGCTGCCCGAAATCCGCAGCGGCCGCCCCGGCATGATGACGCTGGTCGCTCTGGCGATCTCCACCGCCTATTTCTATTCCGCCGCCGTGACCCTGGGCCTGCCGGGGGGCGAGCCGTTCTACTGGGAACTTGCGACCCTCGTCACCATCATGCTGCTCGGCCACTGGCTGGAGATGCGGTCGGTCCACGGCACTACGGGTCAAGGCCGACGGCGGCACCGAGGAGGTTGCTGTCGCCGCGCTGGTCACTGGCGACCATGTGGTGATCCGCCCCGGCGCCAAGGTGCCGGTGGACGGGACGATCACCGAAGGCACCTCGTCCTTCAACGAAGCGATGCTGACCGGCGAATCGAAGCCCGTCACGCGCAGCGCGGGCGAAACCGTGATCGGTGGCGCGGTCAACGGCGAGGGGGCCGTCACCATCGAGGTCAAGGCCACCGGCGCGGCGACCTACCTGTCGCAGGTCATCGCCATGGTGAAGGCGGCGCAGGACAGCCGCTCGCGCACGCAGGACCTGGCGACCCGTGCGGCCACGATCCTGACCTGGATCGCGATCACGGTCGGGGTCGGGTCGTTCGTCTACTGGGTATGGGCGGGGGAAAGCGTGACCTTCGCGCTGGAGCGGATGGTGACGGTCATGGTCATCGCCTGCCCGCATGCGCTTGGCCTCGCGGTGCCGCTGGTGGTCGCGGTGTCGACCTCGCTGTCGGCGAAGAACGGTCTTCTGATCCGCGACCGCGCGGCATTCGAGCGGGCGCGCGACCTGAACGCCGTGGTCTTCGACAAGACCGGCACCCTGACCGAGGGGCGCTTTGGCGTCAGCGACATCGTGCTTCTGGACGGCGGGGACGAGGCCAGGGCCCTGCGGCTCGCGGCGTCGGTCGAAAGCCAGTCGCAGCACCCGATCGCGCAGGGGATCGTTGCCGATGCGAAGGCGCGCGGCATCGACTTCCCCGCGACGGAAGGGTTGCAAAGCATCACCGGTGCGGGCGTGACGGCGCGGGTGGACGGTCAAGAGGTGGCCATCGTAAGCCCCGGCCACCTCCGGCGGCAGAACACGCCCGTCACCGATCCGCGCCTTGCAGCACTTGAGGAGGCGGGCAAGACCGTGGTGGTGCTGGTGGTCGGCGGCAAGCCCGCGGCCCTCCTGGCGCTGGCCGACATCGTGCGGGCAGAGTCGCGCGATGTTGTGGCCCGGCTGAAGGCGCGCGGCGTGCGCTCGATCATGATGACCGGCGATGCCGAAGGCGTGGCCAAGTCGGTGGCGGCGGAACTCGGCCTTGACGAATACTTCGCACAGGTCCTGCCCGACCAGAAAGCCGCGAAGATCAGGGAGTTGCGGGCGCGTGGCCTCAAGGTCGCGATGGTCGGCGACGGGGTGAACGACGCCCCGGCGCTGGTCGAGGCCGATCTTGGCATCGCCATCGGCGCGGGCACCGACGTGGCGGTGGAATCGGCGGATGTCGTGCTGGTCCGCTCCGATCCGCGCGATGTCGAGGCGATCCTCGGCCTGTCGCGGGCGACCTATGCCAAAATGGTGCAGAACCTGATCTGGGCCACCGGCTACAACGCCTTTGCCATTCCGATGGCGGCGGGCATCACCTTCGGCACCGGCTTCCTGATGACCCCGGCGGTCGGCGCGGTGTTCATGTCGGCCTCCACCATCATCGTCGCGATCAACGCCCAGCTTCTGCGGCGCTACCGGGGCTAACCCATGCCGTGCAGCCCGTGCAAGCTGCCGGTCATCAGGACCGGCAGGATCAGCGGCGCGGCGGTGACAAGGATCAGCGCCCGCTGCCACAGGCCTCGCATCCGCCAGAGCAGGAAGGCGGTCAGCGCGATGGCCAGACCGAATTCGAAGACAGCGAATGTTTCGCCGTAAAACCGCGGGTCCCAGTAGCTGACCGGGCTTTGGAACACCCAGTCCGACAGCGGCCAGAACTGCCGCCGCGCATCGTCGTTGTGGGTCAGGAAATCCGCCGCGGCGTGCAGGAGCCCCGCCCCGGAAAAGGCACGCAAGGCGGCATGCCCCAGCCAGAGCGCCAGACCCAGAGCCGCGCCCCAGAACAGGAAACCGTGATCCACGGCAAAGACCGCCTGCCAGGCGTCCGAGAAGTACAACTCGCCGAAAACCCGATGCTCGGGCATCCCGGCGACGCGGGTGGCCCAAAGCACCATGCCGAACATCGGCACATCCGGCACCAGCCCGCCCGCCAGCGCGGCCACCAAGGTCGCAGGCACCAGCGGCCGACCGAATACGGCCGCGCCGATCAGCATGTGCGACGGCGTGTTCATCGCATCATCATACCCCGACCGGCCGGGCGGCTCAGGATCAAACGACGGTGACCGGCGTGCCGACCGGCACCTGGTCGTAAAGCGCGATCACATGCTCGTTCAGCATCCGGATGCAGCCGTTCGACACCGACTTTCCGATCGACGACGGCTCGGTCGTGCCGTGGATGCGGAAGTAGGTGTCGCGCCCGTCCTTGTAGAGGTAGAGCGCCCGCGCGCCGAGCGGGTTGTTCGGCCCGCCGGGGACGCCGTCGGCGAACTTGGCGTAGCGGCCCGGGTCCCTGCGGATCATGTCATTGGTCGGACGCCACGAGGGCCATTCGGCCTTGCGTTCGATGACTGCGCTGCCTTTGAACTCCAGCCCGGCCTTGCCGACGCCGACGCCGTAGCGGATCGCGCGTTCGCTGTCGAAGACATGGTACAGATAGTATTGTCTGGTGAAGACGAGGATCTGACCCGGTTCAAAGCGGTCGCGCACGCGCACTTCGCGCGGCTGGAACTCCTCGGCCAGCACGAAGGCCTGCTGGGTATGGGCACGAAGGATGCCCGGTGCGGCAAGAACAGACAGCGCTGCTCCGCCTAGAAGGAAACGTCGGGATATCATGTCGACTCCTGAGAATGAACGGTGAGACCGGATGTTCGCTCAGGAGCGATGTCGCGGCGGGGGCGTGCGAGGGGGAATGCTGCGGCCCGAGGCCGACACCGGCATGATTTCAAAGAGTGTCATTCCCGCGGAAGCCAGCAGGGCCGAATGGTCCGGAGAACCGGCCACGGCAAGTTGGCAGGCCGGATGCCCGGACGCCTCGCTGCACGGGAACTCCGGCAGGTGTGAGGTGTACTCTTTCCCGTCGAGCGGCGTTGCGGCTGCAGACCCGCGCGGATCCGCCAGACCGAACAGTGAGGCGATCAGGAACATTCCGAAAGAGATGACGAAAATCGCACGCATAGGCAATGATATGCCGAACGGGCCCATCTTGCTGCGATCACATCGTGGTGATCACGCAGTTCCTTTTTCAGGCAGGCTATTTCGCCACGCATTCACCTGTTT
>JBIJDO010000031.1:0-13725 GCA_044344105.1 Tabrizicola sp. | reverse complement strand
CCGCAGGTGAATTGACCTTCCCATGTTGGAAGGATGCAAAAGCATAAAAAAAGAGGAGCAGATCATGCGATTCAGCCGACGTTTCTTCGTTGCCAGCGCGCTGGCGGCACCGTTCCTGGGCATCCGTGCGGCCTCTGCGTCGCAGGACGGGCCGGTGCGCAACAACATTTCAGCCTTTCGGCTGCAGAATTGGGAGGACCACTTCGATTCGCTGGGCCTCGGCATCATCATCGCGGACACGAACTCACGGATGCTCCAGCAATGGACCCCTGACGGACAGATGTATCTCTACCCGACATCCGTCCCGCTGACTGATGAACTGACGCGCCGGGGCTACACCGAAGTTGTCGAAAAACGCGTGAACCCCAGCTGGGCACCCACCCCGTCGATGCGGGAACGCAATCCCGAATGGCCCGCCTTCGTGCCCGGCGGCGATCCGACCAACCCGCTCGGGACCAGGGCGCTGTACCTGTCCTGGCAATACTACCGGATCCACGGCACCCAGGACACCCGAAAGATCGGTCGCCGCGCCTCCAACGGCTGCATCGGGCTTTACAACGAAAACATCGAGGAAGTCTACGACCGCACGCCTGTCGGCACCCAGGTGAAGCTGATCTGACTTGGTCAAGAAGTGGTCGCCGCAATGAGAAACATGGACTGATGTCGCGCTGCCATGCGTCGCCTGCGGAACCACCCCGGCGCGTCCTAAGGGGCGGCTCCGCAGCGTTGCTTGCAGGTCTCTGGTCCGTCCTGATCGGCCTGTCGACCCCGGCCCTTGCGCACGAGTTCACCGCGGCGCTCCTGGCCGTCGGCGAAAACCGGGAAGCCCGGCTTGCGGAGGCCGTTCGGGGTTTCCTGCTTGCCGCCGACGAACGGGACGGCCACGCGGGCGAAACCTCCGATGGTCATCTTGGAGGTGTGGATGTGCAAATCCTGCCGCTTCCGCCCGAGGCCGCGGGCCGCGTCACGGGCTTGTCAGGGGCTCCGGTCAATCCCCCTGATGTGGTCGTGGTCCTGGCTGATGCCGGTTCGGACAGCCTGGATGCGGCGGTCGATCCGGGGCCGGGCGTCGTCATCACCCCCGGCGAGCTTCCGGCAGACTGGGACCAGCGCACCGGGGCGGATGGATTTGTCACGCGCTACCTGCAGGTCTACGGCGAACCTCCCGGTGAGGCGGCAGCCCTCGGCTATCATGCTGCCCGGCGCCTTGACGCGGCGATCCGGCCGCTCGATGGCGTAACGCCGCGCGCGGAGCTTGAGGCGTCGCTTGGCGCGACACAATCGGGGTTTCAATGGTGACCGGACGTGAGCCCTAGAGCGGCTGGTCGGGTCGAAGGCATGCGATCAGGTCTTTCCGGATAGAGGCGCCACCGCCATCAGATCCTCGATCAGCAGCGACAAAAGCGCCGGACGTCCCGAGACCCCTGCCTTGCGGTAGATCGCGTTCAGATGTGCCTTCACCGTGCCCTCGGCCGATCCGCGCAGCCGCGCGATTTCCCCGATGTCGGATCCCTTGACCAGAAACGTGGCGATGTCCTGTTCGGACGGCGTCAGCCCCCAGGTCGCGAACATGCCTTCCATGATGTCGTGCAGACCACGGGCCGCTGCCGACAGGCTGCGCTCCATATGGGCGTGGCGGTGCAGCATCCGGGTCAGCAGCCGCGCCTCGATGATGATGGCGACGATCAGCGTGACCGAGGCCGCCAGTTCCATCACAAGATAGAACGACACCGCTATTCTTCCCGTCTCGACCACATCCTGGAACCAGTCGCCAAGAAAGAAGGTCGCGCTGGCCGCCTGCACGGCGATCAGCGCGATCAGGCCGAAGCTGCGTTTCGAAATGTCCCATCTTTCGGTCATTGCGCGATCCTGGCGGTTTCCGGCACATCCTTGTAACCCGTGATCATCGCCTTCGGAAGGTTCACGCCGGTCCTCCGGCTTTCCCACAGAACGGCGGCGATATGCAGGACCACGGACAGCTCGGCCCAGGTGACCGACATCTCGTGCAGGTCCTTGACCCAGCGGACACCCCAGAAGGTCAGCGTGGTCATCATCCAGCCCGACAGCGCGATGACCGCAACCGTCAGCAGGATGTTGTAGATCATCAGCGCGCCGAGCGGCGTATGGCCAAGATGCACGCGCCGGCGGCCCGAGGCGATGTCGGCGGCCTGTCCGGTTGCGGCGCGCAGGTCGGGGGGGAACGAGGCGAACCGCGCATAGCCACGCCCGGCAAAGCCCCAGATCACCCGCAGGCCGACGAGGCCCACGATCAGATAGCCCAGGACAAGGTGCAGACCAGACGCGGTGGGCACGAACAGCGCGTTGGCCGTGAAGGCGCTGACCAGCGACCAGTGAAAGACCCGCACGATCGGATCCCAGATCTTGAAACGCATGGCGATCTCCTGTTGGCAGGCGCCGCCGACGCGGGGTCGGCGGCGCATTTCGGTCTCAGCCCTTTGCCGGGTTTTCCTCGACGATCATCAGCGTCTGCTCAAGGAAGACCTCCAAGGCCTTGCCGTCCTTGATGGCATAGACCTCGAACTTGCCGTCGATGGTGCCGACCGAGCGGACATCGTAGCCTGCCTTCGCCATGAAGGCGCGGATTTCGGCCTCCTTGGCGGGGTCGTTCAACGGCACGTCGCCAGCGAAGGCCGCGCCGGAGGTGAAAAGCACCGCGGCGACGAGGCCGGAGGTGATCTTGTTGCGAAGGGTCATGTCATGCGTCCTGTTCACGGCTCTGCACCGGGATGGCCAGATGCCTGCCGCGAACCTGGCAGCATGAACGACATGAGGGAATTGAACCCGGGTTGGCCCAATCTTGGGTTTAGCCGCACCGCAGGCCGTATAACCTCGGTTTAGGCGGCGGGATAGCTCGTGAAGGTCGAACCGCTTCCGTCGCGGGCGACGAGGATCACGTCATAGGCCTCGCGCTCCGCCTCCGGCCCCATCCCAGGAGAGCCGAAGGGCATGCCGGGGACCGAAAGCCCCACGGCGGCCGGCGCTTCGGCCAAGAGGCGGCGGATGTCGGCGGCAGGCACGTGGCCTTCCAGGGTGTAGTCGCCAATCACCGCCGTATGGCACGAGGCCAGATCGTCCGGAATGCCCCTTTCGCGCTTGAAGGCGGCCAGGTCCTCGACGCTGCGTTCCTCGAAGCTGACGGTGAAGCCGCTGTCCCGCAGGTACCCGATCCAGCCGTTGCAGCAGGGGCACCCCGGATCCTTGACGACATGGATGCCCGGATCGCTCCCGGCGCGAAGACCCATTGCGCCAAGCCCGATCAGCAACGGTGCAGCAGAAAGGAAAGTTCGCCGGTTGATTGTCATGACAGCCGCCTTTTGTCCGAATTCGCCTGCGGACCCTATTCCGTTCTCGGCAGCGTCCAAGGAAATCTTTGTCGCCGGGCTGCGCGATCACGGAAAAACTACTTGGGCACAGCGGCTCCTGCCCGGACTGATCGCAACCGCGCGCGGCGCAATCGGGACACCAAACTGTCAGATGACGGCGGCTCCTGTTCCTGATACGACAATGAGATGCTGTCTGATGCCTTCCGATCCGGCACCCTCGTGCTTGCCATCTACCTGCTGGCAGCGCTCCTGCCGGTATTGTCGGTGACCGAGAGATTGGCCCAGTCGGATGTTCAGCACGCGCAGATGATGGCCATGGCCGGACATTTGATGCCGATGCAAGACGCAGAACGGGGTGGCGACGATACCCGGATGCTGCTCTGCCAACAACACTGCCTGCTGGTGGCCGCTCCCCTCCCGGTCCACACCCGCACTGCGGACTCGAACGTCCGGTCATCGGAGGTGGTCGTTGCCGCTGACCGGCTGGCCACGTCGGTTGTTCTGCCACCTCCGGGTCCGCCTCCCAAAGCCGCAGTGGTCTGATTTCGCGGGCCGGGCTTGGTCCGGCAACCGCGCAACTGCATCAACTGCGACAATCAGGAGAACTCGCATGCCTTCGTTTTCACGGCGCGGCTTTCTGGCCGCCACGGCGGCTTCGGCTGCAACCTTCACACTTCCCGCCCGCGTCCGGGCGCAATCCGGGCGTCTGTCCCTGACCGCAACCACGCGGACGATCGATGTCCGCGGCAAGGCGGCCACCGTCTGGGGGCTTCTGGACGGCAACGGTCGGTCCGGCCTCGTCCTCGATCCCGGCCAGCGCTTTGCGGTCGATCTGACCAATTCGCTCGCCGAACCGACGATCATCCACTGGCACGGGCAGATCCCGCCGAACGCGCAGGACGGGGTTCCCGACCTGCCGATGCCGGTGCTGCAACCCGGCGAGACCCGCGCCTACGACTTTGCCGCACGTGGCGGCACGCACTGGATGCATGCGCACATCCCGGAACACGAGATGATGCTGCTCGCCGCCCCGCTGGTCGTGCGCCGGGCCGAAGACGTGTCGGCGGACCGGCAGGAGGTGACACTCTTCCTGCATGACTTTTCCTTCCGGTCTCCCGCCGAGGTTCTCGCCGAAATCACCGGCGGGGCGTCGATGGCAGGCATGGACATGACCGGCACCGGACAGGACGGCATGGCCGGCATGGACATGAGCGGCACAGGACAGGACGGCATGGCCGGCATGGACATGAGCGGCACAGGACAGGACGGCATGGCCGGCATGGACATGAGCGGCATGGACATGACTGCGATGGGCCAGGGCGGCATGGCCGGCATGGAAATGGACCTGAACGATTTCAACTTCGACGCCTATCTGGTGAACGACCGCACGCTCGACGACCCCGAGGTGGTGCAGGTCGACAAGGGCGGCCGCGTCCTTGTGCGGGTGATCAACGCCGCTGCGGCGACGGTGTTCTGGATCGACACCGGCAGCCTGCCCGGCCGGTTGGTGGCCGTCGATGGCGAGCCGGTTCAGCCCATGCCCGGCACCCGCTTCGGCATTGCCATGGGCCAGCGGCTGGACATCGAGGTGGACGTGCCGTCCGATGGCGGGGCCTTCCCGATCCTCGCCCTGCGCGAAGGCGCGATGGAACGCACGGGTCTGTTCCTGGCCACGCCCGGCGCGGCGGTGACGAAGATCGCCGAGATGTCCGAGGCCGAACATCCCGCCTTCAGCGCCGACCTCGCGCAGGAGGGCGCCCTGCGCGCGGTGACGCCGCTGCCGGACCGCGCGGCCTCATCCCAGCCGATGCTGATGCTGGGCGGGTCGATGATGCCCTATGTCTGGACGATCAACGGTCGGACCTGGGGCAGCCATGTCCCGGTCACGGCAAGGTCGGGCGAACGGGTCGAGATCACCTTCCACAACATGTCGATGATGCCGCATCCGATGCACCTGCACGGCCATGCCTTCCAGGTGGTGGGCATCGGCATGGACCGGATCGCGGGTGCGGTGCGCGACACGGTGCATGTGCCGCCGATGGGCATGGTGACCGTCGCCGTCGACGCAGGCGAGGCCGCGCGCTGGATGCTGCATTGCCACCACATGCCGCATCTTTCGACCGGCATGATGACCGAGTTTGCCGTCTCGGCCTGACCCGGACCGGACCTGCGGCATGACCGCAGGTCCGGCCCTTTCGCGCTTGCGAGCGCCCCATGCCGCCATCGGTCCGCGCCGCGCCGTTATGGCCGGCCTGGCGACGCCGATCCTTGGCAAAGCCGGGACGTGGATGTGGCCGGGATGACCGCCCCGGCGATCACGGGAAAACGACTTGCGTCAGACCGGTTTCTCGCCGAGGTTCACCCGATGGGCAGACCAAGCCAGATCCTTGTTGCCGTCCTCCTGGCTGTCGCCGTTCTGGTTTCGGCGGCCACCCAGCCCGCGTCGGCCCTGACCAAGGCCTTGGCTGTCGCGATGATGCCCTGCTGTGCGGACGACTGCCCCGACGATGCGGCCTGCAACCTCGCCTGCCTGTCAATGGTCCGTGGTGCCACGGCTCCGATCGGATTTGCGCCGCCGGTTTCGCAGACAGCAGTCGTCGAGACCGCAGTCGCCGTGCTGACCGTGCCTGATCCACCGGGGATCCTCGAACGGTCCGACCCTGACGGATTGAAACGACCTCCCCGCGCCTGACCCTGCCGCGTGCCAAGCCACGCGGATGATGCCGCCTGCGCCCGAGCGCTCCCATGCGCGGGTGACGTTTTGCTGCAACCTCAGGGTCAACTCTCATGACAACCAACTTTCGCCGCATCCGCGGCTGCGCCTTGGCGCTTGTTCTCGGCACCGCCTCTGCCTGGGCCGGTGCGGACGACTACCAGTTCGAACCGGTCTCGACCGACCTTGAGGCCGCACCATGAGCGGGGCGGGACGGCTGGTGGTGACCGCGCTTGTCGCCGGGGCGGCCGCCTGGGGCGGGTTGGCCGCCGGGGAGCGCGGCGTGACCGTGACAGGGCTGCGCGATGCGGTGGCGGCACAGGTGGCGATGCTGACCGGGCGCGGCGCAGCGGCCATGCCGGTGGCAGAGCCGACCGGGCCGGTGATCTACTGGCGGCATCCCGACGGGTTGCCGGAATGGTCGGCAACCGAGCGGCAGACGGCCGACGGGCGGGCCTTCCTGCCGGTGCGGGCCAGCGAGGATGTCGCGCTGGACCCGAAGCCAGCTTCTGCCATGGCCGAAACGGGCAGCAAGACGGTCCTTTACTACCGCAATCCGATGGGCCTGCCCGATACCTCGCCCGTCCCGAAGAAGGATTCGATGGGGATGGACTATCTCCCGGTCTACGCGGGCGGGGACAGCGACGACGGCTCGGTCACGGTCGCGCCGGGCAAGCTGCAGCGCACCGGCGTGCGGACGGCCACGGCGGTGCTGGCCCCGCTGGCGGTAACCCTGCGCGTGCCGGGGACCGTGGTGCTGGACGAGCGCCGGGTCAGCGTCATTTCGCTGCGCGCCGATGCGTTCATCGAAACCGTGGCCGATGTGACCACCGGCAGCACCATCGCTGAGGGAGCGCAACTGGTGACGCTCTATTCGCCCGAGATCGCTTCGGCCCTTGCGCTCTTCATTTCGGACCTGCGCGCGGACGGGCCGCAAAGGGAAGGCGCGCGGCAAAGGCTGGAGAATCTTGGCGTGCCGGGTGCGGTGATCGACCGGATCGCCGCCGAGGGCACGGCCTCCGTCAGCATCCCGATCATGGCCCCGCGCAGCGGTGTGATTCTTGAACGGATGGCGGTCGAAGGCATGATGGCGGAAGCGGGCGAGACGCTTTTCCGCATCGCCGACACCTCGACCGTCTGGGTGATCGCCGAAGTGCCCGAGGCCGCGCTGATGGACGTTTCAGAAGGGGCCGAGGTCCGCGTCAGCTTCCGCGGCCTTGCAGGCGGGCCGAAGACAGGCCGGATCGACACGATCTACCCCGAAGTGGACATGACGACCCGGACCGGCAAGCTGCGGATCGAATTGCCGAATCCCGATGGCCGCCTCCGCGTCAACATGTTCGCCGAGGTCGAGATCCTGCTCGGCGGCGCGCCTGTCGTCCAGGTGCCGGAGGGCGCTGTCATCGACACCGGCGACCGGCAGGTGGTGATCCTTGATCTGGGCGAGGGCCGGTTCCGGCCGCAACCCGTCACCCTGGGCCGCCGCGGCGGCGGCATGATGGAGATCGTCAGCGGCGTGGCGGCGGGCGACATCGTGGTCAGCTCAGCCACCTTCCTGATCGACGCCGAAAGCAACCTCAACGCGGCCCTCGCCGCCCTGTCCGCGCCGGAGGCCGCCCAATGATCGCCCGCGTCATCGCCTGGTCGGCCCGCAACATCGCCCTGGTCCTCTTCGCCACGGTCTTCACCGTCGCGGCGGGCCTCTGGTCGCTGCGCACCCTGCCGATCGACGCCATTCCCGACCTGTCGGACGTGCAGGTGATCGTGCTGACCGAATACCCCGGCCAGGCCCCGCAGGTGGTCGAGGATCAGGTGACCTACCCCCTGACCTCGGCCATGCTGACCGTGCCGCGCTCGCGCGTGGTGCGGGGGTTTTCGTTCTTCGGGATATCCTTCGTCTACATCATCTTCGAGGATGGGGTCGATCCCTACTGGGCGCGGTCCCGTGTACTGGAATACCTCAACGCCGCTGCCGCGCGGCTGCCTGATGGTGTGACCCCCGCGCTTGGCCCGGATGCAACCGGCGTGGGCTGGGTCTATCAATACGCGCTGAAGGGCGAGAACCTCAGCCTTGCCGAATTGCGGTCGTTGCAGGACTGGGTGATGCGCTTCGCGATCAGCCGCGCCGATGGCGTATCGGAAGTGGCCAGTGTCGGCGGCTTCGTCAAGCAATACTCCGTCACCGTCGATCCGGTGCGGATGCGCGCGCTTGGCATCACGCTCTCCGAAATCGGCGAGGCGGTGGCGGCCAGCAACATGGACACCGGCGGACGCACGGTCGAGCTGTCGGAGTTCGAGTTCATGGTGCGCGGTCGCGGCTATCTTGGCGGCATCGCCGATCTGGAAATGGTCCCGATCCGTGCCGAGGGCGGCGTCCCGGTCCTGTTGCGCGACGTGGCGCGGGTCGAGATCGTGCCGGACGAACGCCGGGGCATCGCGGAGCTGGACGGCGAGGGCGAAGTCGCAAGCGGCATCGTGCTGCAACGGGTGGGGGCCAATGCGCTGGACGTGATCGACAACGCCAAGGCCGAGATCGCGGGCATCGCCGAAAGCCTGCCCGAGGGGGTGGAGATCGTGACGGTCTATGACCGGTCCAACCTGATCCTGTCGGCCATCGAAACGCTGCGCACCACCCTGCTCGAGGAAAGCCTGGTCGTTGCGGCGGTGACGTTCCTGTTCCTGCTGCATGTCCGCTCGTCGCTGGTCGCCATCATCATGCTGCCGGTCGGCCTTCTGATGGCCTTCGCCGCCATGCGCGCGCTTGGGATCGGGGCCAACATCATGAGCCTCGGCGGCATCGCCATCGCCATCGGTGCGATGATCGACGCGGCCATCGTGATGATCGAGAACGCCCACAAGCATCTGGAACGGGCCGAACCCGGCACGCCCCGGGTCGAGGTGCTGATCCGCGCGGCATCCGAGGTCGGTCCCGCGCTGTTCTTCAGCCTCTTGATCATCACCGTATCTTTCCTCCCGATCTTCGCGCTCGAAGGCCAGGAGGGGCGTCTCTTCGGCCCGCTGGCCGCGACCAAGACCTTCGCCATGGCGGCGGCGGCGCTGTTGTCGGTGACGCTGGTGCCCGCGCTGATGGTGATCTTCGTGCGCGGGCGCATCGTGCCGGAACACCGCAACCCGGTGAACCGTATCCTGATCGCGCTCTACCGGCCCGTCATCCGCTGGGTGCTGCGCGCCCGCGTCTTCACCATCCTTCTGGCGCTGGTGGCGCTGGTCGCGACGATCTGGCCCGCGCGCCAGTTGGGGTCCGAGTTCATGCCCGCGCTCGACGAAGGCACGCTGATGTACATGCCGACGACCCTGCCGGGCCTGTCCGTCACCAAGGCGGCGGAACTGATGCAGATGCAGGACCGCATCATCCGCACCTTCCCCGAAGTCGAGACGGTCTTCGGCAAGGCGGGCCGGGCGCTGACCGCGACCGACCCCGCGCCGACCGAAATGTTCGAGACCATCATCCAGCTGAAGCCGAAGGACCAGTGGCGCCCCGGCGTGACGATGGACTCGCTGCGTGCCGAAATGGACGCGGCCCTGCAGTTTCCCGGCGTGTCGAACGCCTGGACGCAGCCGATCCGCGCCCGCATCGACATGCTGGCCACCGGCATCCGCACGCCGGTGGGCGTGAAGGTGTTCGGCACCGATCTGGCCGAGATGGAACGCGTCGCGCGCAAGGTCGAGGCCGTGCTGCGCGCCGTTCCCGGCACCACCAGCGCCTATGCCGAGCGGGTGATCGGCGGCTACTACCTCGACATCGTGCCGGACCGGGGGCGTCTGGCCCGCTACGGCCTGTCCATCGAAGACGTGCAGGAGGTCATCGCCATGGCGCTGGGGGCCGAGGCGATCACCCAGACCGTCGAGGGGCGCGAACGCTACAACGTGGCGCTGCGCTACCCCGCCGCGCTGCGCCAGGACCCCGAGGCCATCGCGCGCGAGGTGCAGGTGGCGCTGCCCGGCGGCGGCTCCGTGCCGTTGGGCGAGGTGGCCAAGGTGGAACGGAACCGTGGCGCGACCTCGATCCGCACCGAGAACGGCCAGCTTGCCGTCTACATCTTCGTCGACATCGCCGGGCGCGACCTGGGCGGCTTTGTTGCCGAGGCGCAGGCGGCGGTGGCGGACCAGGTATCCCTGCCACCCGGCTATTCCTTGGGCTGGAGCGGCCAGTTCGAATACCTTGAACGCGCCAAGGCCCGTCTTGCCGTCGTGGTCCCGATCACGCTGGCGGTGATCTTCCTGCTTCTGTTCCTCAACTTCCGGCGCCTGACCGAAACCCTGATCGTCATGCTGTCCCTGCCCTTCGCGCTGGTGGGCGGCGTCTGGCTGATGTGGGGCATGGGCTTCAACCTGTCGGTCGCCGTCGCCGTCGGGTTCATCGCGCTGGCCGGGGTCGCCGCCGAAACCGGGGTGATCATGCTGATCTACCTCGACCAAGCGCTGGAAGAGCGGCGCGCCATCGTCGCGCGCGAGGGACGTGCCCTTACCCGCACCGACCTGCACGCAGCAATCATGGTCGGCGCGGTGGAACGGGTCCGGCCGAAGATGATGACGGTCGTCGCGATCATGGCCGGCCTGATGCCGATCCTCTGGGCGACAGGAACCGGCTCGGAAGTGATGAGCCGCATCGCCGTGCCGATGATCGGCGGCATGGTCTCCTCCACCCTGCTGACGCTGGTCGTGATCCCGGCGGTCTACGCGCTGGTCAAGTCGCCGAGGGCGGAAAGCTACGCTCCCGCTCTTGGGCAGGTTTCGGGGTGAGTTGAACCAATGCCTGCACCCTCTGATCCGGTAGCCCCGGGCCGACGCGCTGGAACTGCCCAAAGAAAGTGCAGGTCACCAACTGGGCAGCCAGAGGGTGTACCATGGGACACGGGACCTGACCAACAGCGGAGCATCGGTATGAAGCACCCGCAACGCTGCCTCCCCGCGCCATGACGGCTCCCGTCCAAAACCTAACAGACCCCTAACGCCCACAGCCAACTCATTGAAATCAAAGGGCCCAAAAACCTGCCCACGCGTGGGCAGTCACCCTTGCACCCCCCGCCCCGCCCCCCTATATTGACCTCTGTTCGGGGCAACCCGATCTATGGCGATAAACGCACCTGTAATAATCGGCTCGGACCCGGGGGCGGTACCCGGCGGCTCCACCAGACCTTCCCGTTCATTGCGGGCGTGTGGGGCCGAAATAGGATCGACGAACGACCAAAGAGGCCAGCTTTCGCTCGGTGAGGTACCACCGTTATCGGTCCATGATCACAGTTGCCAATGACAACCGTGCTCCGGTGGCGCTGGCCGCGTAAGCGGCTCGCAAGACCAAATCCAAGCCCTTGCGGTTAGCCCCGTAAGGCGGGGTTCGCAGGTACCTGGCAACAGAAACCTGCACCTTGTCCCCATTGTTGCGTTCAAGATCGTTGTCACGCGGTGTGGTCGCCAGACGCGCTTGACAGGCCTGCACCTTTCCCCTTTCGTGGCATGGTCGGTGTGGGGAAGGGTGCGATGCGCGTTCATGATCGAAGGCAGGACAAGGCCCCGGAAGCGACGGCGCGGCAAGGGATCACGCGCCGCAGACTGATCGGCTCCGCGCTCGCCACGCCGTTTCTTGCGCTGCCGCGCCCGGCGTTCAGCGCCGCGCCCGAACCCCGCCCCTACTCGACCAGGATCATCCAGTCCGGCCACAGCCTGACCGACCCGATCTTCGGGCCGCTCGACGCGATGGTGAAGGCGGTCGGAGGCCAGGAAGCCCAGCGTGGTCGGATCGACAAGTCCACGGTTCCCGGCAGCCCGATGCAGACCCGATGGACCGACCGCTCCGAATACAAGCCGGACGCCTACGAATCCATTGCGGACTACGAGGTTCTTGTCATCACCGAGCGCGCGTCGTTGTCGAACACCTTTCCCTGGCACGATTCCACCGGCTATGGCCTGAAGTGGTTCAACCACGCCTTCCAGAACGGAAACGGCGGCAAGGGTGCCGACACGATCCTCTATGCCACCTGGGTCAACACGGACAGCGGACCCGGCTACGAGAACCCCTACAACGATCCTGACGGCTATCTTACCTTCCGGGAGCGGATGGCACCCGAAATGACGCTTTGGCAGGCGATCGCCGACTTCGTCAACGCAAACCGACCGGCAGGGTCCAATCCGATGACCGTCATTCCCGGACCGCTGATCATGGCGGCGGTCTATGATGCCATCGAGGCCGGAACTGCCCCCGGTCTGACCTCGATCACCGATCTCTTTGGTGACACCATCCACATCAACGAATGGGGTGCCTACCTGATCTCGCTGGCGCATTTCGCGGTGATCTACCGCCGGGACCCGCGGATCGTGCCGTCAAAAATGGGGCTGCAGCCGGTTCCGCCGCCCGAGACGGCGGACTGGATGAAAGAGGTGGTTGCCACGGTGCTGCGGGACTATCCGGATGCCGGGTTGGGGGGCGTCTTTTGACGACCGGCCAGACCGCCGCCCAAGTCGACACCACGGCCCGGCACGACAGACGTCGCGGGGTTGCTCTGGCCGTTGACCTTGACGGTACCCTGTGCCGTTCGGACACGTTGCACGAGGCACTCGTCGGGCTTCTTTTCACCCGGCCATTGCTGGCCCTGACGATTCCAGGTTGGATTGGAAAGGGCAAAGCCGGGTTCAAGGCCGCCGTTGCCGACCGGCACATTCCGCCACCCGAATAGCTTCCCTACGATCCTGAGGTGCTTGCGCTGGTCCGTGCCGCACGCGATGCGGGGCGCGAAACCGTGCTCATCTCGGCCTCGGACCATCGCATGGTCGAGGCAGTGGCCCGCCACCTTGACCTCTTCGATCTGGCGGTCGGAACCGGAAGCCCCGCCACCGAGCGCACCAATCTGTCAGGGTAGACCAAAGCCCGCTGGCTGGCGACGCGCTATGGCGAAACCGGGTTTGACTATATCGGCGACAGCGCGGTGGACTTGGCCGTTTGGGCCGAGGCACAAAAGGCCATTGTGGTCCGGCCCAACGCCAGATTGCTGGCCGCCGCCCGGAAAAGCGGCATCGAGTTGCAAAGTGCAGGGGTGGATGGGATCGGCCTCATGACCTGGCTGAGACCGCGCCTGCGGGCCATGCGGCCCCATCAGTGGGCCAAGAACCTTCTGGTCTTCATTCCGGCGCTTGCTGCACATCAGACGTCCAGCCTTTGGGCAGCGCTTCTGGCCTTCGTGGCCTTCAGTCTGACGGCCAGCGCAGTCTACATCATCAACGACCTGGTCGATCTGTCGGCAGACCGCGCCCATCCGCGCAAGCGCCGACGTCCCTTTGCCGCAGGGTTGGTGCCGGTCGCAGAGGGCTTGGCCATTGCGGTCGGGCTTCTGCTTGCAGCGCTGACGCTTTCGCTGAGCCTCGCTCCCTTGGCCTTTACCGGCGTGCTGGCCCTCTATCTCATCACAACGTTCGCCTACTCGATCTGGCTGAAGCGAAAGAGCGTCGTCGACATCATCTCACTCGCCGGACTTTACACGCTGCGCATCGTCGGCGGTGCTGCGGTCGCGTCCGTTGTACTGTCACCCTGGCTGATGGCGTTTTCGATGTTCATCTTTTTTTCACTGGCCGCCATCAAGCGGCAAGCGGAACTTGTCGACATGGAGCGGACCGGGCGCGAAACAATGTCCGGACGCGGATACTTCGGTTCTG
>JBIJDO010000413.1:0-2914 GCA_044344105.1 Tabrizicola sp. | reverse complement strand
GACCTCGCCCATATCATGGCCCGCGCGGTGCAGGAGATCTGGCCGGAGGTGCGCGTCACCATCGGCCCGGTGCGCGATCAGGGCTGGTTCTACGACTTCGACCGCACCGAACCCTTCACGCCCGAAGACCTGGGTGCCATCGAGGCGCGGATGAAGCAGATCATCAACGCCCGCGACCCGGTTCGCACCGAGGTCTGGCCGCGCGAGAAGGCGGTGGAATACTACCGGGGGCGGCAGGAGCCGTTCAAGCTGGAGCTGATCGAGCGCATCCCCGAGGGCGAGCCGTTGCGGATGTACTGGCATGGCAACTGGCAGGACCTCTGCCGGGGGCCGCATCTCCAGCACACGGGGCAGGTGCCGAGCGATGCCTTCAAGCTGACGCATGTCGCGGGGGCCTACTGGCTGGGTGACGCAAGCCGCCCGATGCTGCAGCGCATCTACGGCGTGGCGTTCCGCAACCGCGATGACCTCAAGGCGCATCTCACGATGCTGGAGGAGGCCGCCAAGCGCGACCACCGCAAGCTGGGGCGCGAGATGGAGCTGTTCCACCTGCAGGAAGAAGCGCCGGGCATGGTCTTCTGGCATCCGAACGGCTGGACGATCTACCGCCAGCTTGAGGATTACATGCGGGGGCGACTGCGGGCCGCCGGCTACAAGGAAATCAGGACGCCGCAGGTGGTGGACCGGGTCCTGTGGGAGAGGTCCGGCCACTGGGAGGCCTACCGCGAGAACATGTTCATCGTCGAGGTCGACGAAGAGGGCGCCCGCGAAAAGCGGATCAATGCGCTGAAGCCGATGAACTGCCCCTGCCATGTGCAGGTCTACAATCAGGGCCTCAAATCCTACCGTGACCTGCCGCTAAGGCTGGCGGAATTCGGGTCGTGCCATCGTTATGAAAGCTCGGGCTCCATGCATGGACTCATGCGGGTGCGCGGCTTCACGCAGGACGACGCGCATATCTTCTGCACCGAAGACCAGATCGAGGCGGAGTGCGCCGGGTTCATCACGCTGCTTGCAAGCGTGTACAAGGACCTTGGCTTTGACAGTTTCGAGATCAAGCTGTCGACGCGCCCTGCGGTGCGGATCGGCAAGGATGAAACCTGGGACATCGTCGAGGGTGCCCTGGAGAATGCCATCCGAAAAACCGGCAATGCCTATGAGATCGACCCCGGCGAAGGTGCCTTCTATGGCCCGAAGCTGGATTTCAAGCTGACCGACGCCATCGGGCGCAAGTGGCAGTGCGGGACCTTTCAGGTGGACGCGCAACTGCCCGACCGTCTTGGTGCGGAATATGTGGGTGAGGACGGGGCCAAGCACATGCCCTACATGCTGCACCGTGCGATCCTGGGATCGTTCGAGCGGTTCATCGGGATTCTGCTGGAAAACTACGGTGGCAAGCTGCCGTTCTGGCTGGCCCCGCGTCAGGTTGTGGTGGCCAGCATCGTCTCGGATGCCGACCCCTTCGTGCACGAGGTCGTCGCGGCGCTGAAGAAAGCGGGGGTCCGGGCCGAGGCGGATGTCCGCAACGAGAAGATCAACTACAAGGTCCGTGAGCATTCCGTGGGAAAGGTTCCCGTGATCCTGGCCATCGGGATGCAGGAGGTCGAGGCGAGAACTGTTTCAGTCCGGCGCCTTGGCGAGACGCGGACTGAAACGATTGCGCTGGATTCTGCGCTTGCGACCCTTGGACTTGAGGCTTTGCCGCCCGCAAATTCCTGAGATAGATCATTGAATCTAAATGGAAAACCCCGCCAACTTGCGGGGTTCTCCAATTCTGCGCCGCTGCGACAAATGGTCACGAAGCCGTGGTACACGGGTCCGTGGGTCGCATGTGAGCGTAGCGCTCCGCTAGACCTTTTGGCAGTCGCGATGGTCGCGGCGAGAAACAAAGGGATCTGCTCTCATGTCTTATCAATCGAAATCGCTTGTCATCGCCGGTGCTCTGGCCGCTGCCCTGTCCGGAATCGCCTCGGTGGCGTCCGCGCAGGAAAAGGAAAAGTGCTTCGGCGTGGCACTGGCCGGTCAGAACGACTGCGCGGCGGGCGAAGGCACCACCTGCGCCGGGACCTCGAAGGTCGACTATCAGGGCAATTCCTGGAAGTACGTGCCGGCTGGCACCTGCCTTACGATGGAGCTGCCCGCCGCCGAAGACGGGATGATGCGCAAGGGGTCGCTGGAGAAGCTTGACCGCGACATGGCAAGCTGAGCCGGAAGCGGCCTTGACTGCCCCCCGGCCCGTGATGGCCGGGGGCACCTCGTTGCGGAGAACTGGGGGGATAAGATGCTGGACCAGATCACGGGGCGCCTGCCCGCACAGCCCGGCGTCGGCTACAAGCCGCAGCACCTGTCGGCAATTCTCGCCGACCCCGGCCCGGTCGGCTGGCTGGAGATCCATGCCGAGAACTACATGGGCGACGGTGGGCGGCCACTGGCCCAACTGCGGCATCTGGCAGAGCGGTTTCCGATCTCGGCGCATGGTGTCGGCCTCTCCATCGGCGGCGAAGGGCGGCTGGACCGTGAGCATCTGACGCGCCTGAAGCATCTCTGCGGCTGGCTGAACCCGGCAAGTTTCTCCGAACATCTGGCCTGGTCGACGCATGACGGGGCCTTTCTGAACGACCTTCTGCCGCTGCCCTACACGCCCGCGACGCTGGCCCGTGTGGCCGATCACATCGACGAGGTGCAGGAAATGCTGGGTCGGCGGATGCTTCTGGAAAACCCCTCCACCTACCTGGCCTTTGCCGAGACCTCGATGGACGAGGTGGAGTTCCTGACCGAGATCGCCCGCCGCACCGGCTGCGGCCTGCTCCTTGACGTGAACAACGTCCATGTTTCGGGCACCAATCAGAATTATGACCCGGCGGCCTATCTGGATGCCTTCCCGTTGCATCTGGTGGGCGAGGTGCATCTCGGC
>JBIJDO010000026.1:0-14765 GCA_044344105.1 Tabrizicola sp. | reverse complement strand
GGCGGGCGCTGACCCTGGCTTTGGACCGCGATACACTGGAGAACAAGATCGTCAAGGCGGGCGGGGTGCCGACATTTTCCTATGCCGGGGGCTTTGATCCGGACTATCCCGCGCCAGAGATTGCCGAGGCGTCGATGACGCAGGCCGAACGCGAGGCGCTGGCGCAGGAGCTTTATGCCAAGGCGGGTTTCGGACCGGACAATCCCCTGAAGCTGTCGATTGCCACCACGGTGGCCGAGGTCAACATCCGCCGGGCGCAAGGAGCGGCGCTGATGTGGAAGAAGGTGCTCGGGGCGGAGGTCGAGCTGAACTCGATGGAGCGGAAGGCCTGGCTTGACCTCTTCTACACCGACGACTGGACGATCTTTGCCGACAACCTGGTGGGCGACTTTGCCGGGCCGGAGACCTTCCTTTCGTACATGCGGCCGTCGGCGGATGCGGGCTATGGCTGGGACAAGCCGGAATACGAGGCGGCGATGGACGAGGCGGCGCAGGTCCCCGACAAGGCAGGACGCTATGCTGGCCTTGCCAAGGCCGAGCGCATCCTTCTGGACGACTACATCTTCGCGCCGATGGCGATCGAGCCCTACCGGCATCTGGTGAAGCCGAACGTCAAGGGCTTTGCGCCCTCGGCGGCGGGCTATCACAACAGCCAGTTCATGACGCTGGACTAGGGAAGGGGCACCGGGGGCAGACCGCCTCTGGTGCCATCGCACCATGCTGCGGTTCATCGGCAAACGGTTGTGGCACGGGGGGCTGACGCTGGCGGCGCTGGTGACGCTGACGTTTTTCGTCATGCGGCTGGCCCCCGGCGGGCCGTTCTCGCGCAACCGGAAGATCAGCCCGGAAGTGCAGGCCAACATCGAGGCGGCGTTCAACCTGGACGAGCCTTTGTGGCTGCAGTTCGCGCGGTTCGTCTGGGGGGTCCTGCGGCTGGACCTCGGCCCCTCGACCCGGTTCCGCGACTATTCGGTGAACGACCTGATCGCGAGCGGTCTGCCCTATTCGCTGACCATCGGCTTCTGGGCCATCGCCATCGCGGCGCTGGTCGGCGTGGCGCTGGGACTGGCGAGCGCCCTGCGTCGGAACACGGTCACCGACTATGTCGCGGGGACGATCGGGGTTGTCGGCATCGCCATCCCGATCTTTGTCATCGGGCCGCTGTTCCAGGCGATCTTCGCGCTTCGGCTGGGCTGGCTGCCGGTCGGCGGGATCAGCGACGGCTGGCGCGCGCTGGTCCTGCCGGTGGTGGTGCTGGCCCTGCCGAACATCGCCTATATCAGCCGGATCACCCGGACGGCGGTGATCGAGACGCTGCGCGAGAACCATGTCCGCACCGCGCGCGCCAAGGGGATCGGCGCGCGGCGGGTGGTGACGGGCCATGTGCTGACCGGAGCACTTCTGCCGGTGATCGCCTATCTGGGTCCGGCGACGGCGGCGATCATCACCGGGTCGATCCTGATCGAGACGATCTTCGCGGTGCCCGGCATCGGGCGGCATTTCGTCGATGCGGCGCTGAACCGGGACTACCCGCTGGTGATGGGGATCACGCTGCTTTACGGCGGGCTTCTGATCCTGTTCAACATCGGCACGGATGTCGTCCGCGCCCTGCTTGACCCGAGGATCCGTCATGAGCGCTGAGCGGCGTGCCCTGGATACCGGCACGGAGACCGCCCCGCCGCGCGGTGCCTCGACGCTGGCGCTGCAGTTCCGCCGGTTTCGCGGCAACCGGCTGGCGATGGCCTCGGTGTTGCTTTTGGCGCTGATCGTGCTGGCCTGCTTCCTCGGGCCATCGCTGTTCCCCTTCACCGGCGAGGACGCGAATTTCGAATACATCTCGGCCCCGGCGACGCTGACCTGGCCGCATCTTTTCGGCACCGACGACTTCGGCCGCGATCTCTTGGTGCGGGTCCTGGAAGGCGGGCAGGTGTCGCTCACCATCGGCTTTGCCGGCGCGCTGGTGGCCGGGGTGATCGGGGTCCTTTACGGTGCCGTCGCGGGCTATGCGGGCGGCCGGGCCGACGGGCTGATGATGCGGCTGGTCGAGATCCTGTACGGCTTTCCCTATGTGATCCTGGTCATCCTTTTGAGCCTTCTTTTCGGAGGGGGCAACCTCGCACTCTTCGCCGCCATCGTCTTCACCCTGTGGCTGACACCGGCGGTCATCGTGCGGGCACAGGCGCAAAGCCTGGCGCGGAAGGAATTCGTCGAGGCGGCGCGGGCCGGCGGCATGACGGGCGGGCGGATCGTGGTGCAGCACATCGTGCCGAACTGCGTTTCGGTGGTGATCGTCTACGGCAGCCTTCTGGTGCCCGAGGTGATCCTGTCGGAAAGCTTCCTGTCGTTCCTTGGCATCGGCATCAAGGAGCCGCAGGCCAGCTGGGGCAACCTGATCCAGGCCGGGACCTCGGCGATGGGCAGCGACCTGCGGTTGCTTCTCCTGCCCGGCACGCTCTTGGCGCTGGTGCTTCTGTGCCTGAACTTCATCGCCGATGGCCTGAGGGACGCCTTTGACCCCAATGACCGCTGAGCCGCTTCTGTCGCTGCAGGACCTGACCGTCCGCTTCCGCCTGCCGCAAGGGGAGACGGTCGCGGTGGATGGCGTGTCACTGGACCTCGCGGCCGGTGAGGTGCTGGGAATCGTCGGCGAAAGCGGGTCGGGAAAGAGCCAGATCCTGTACGCGCTGATCGGCCTGCTGGCGTCGAATGGCCGGGCCGGGGGGCGGGCGCTGTTTCAAGGGCAGGACCTTTTGTCGCTTTCGGTGGCAGGCCTTGACCGGGTCCGCGGACAGGCGGTGTCGATGATCTTTCAGGACCCGATGACCTCGCTCAATCCCTACATGCGGGTGGTGGATCAGCTGGCCGAAGGGCTGATCGTCCACCGGGGCCTGTCCCGGACCGAGGCGCGGGCGGAAGGGGTCAGGATGCTCGACCGCGTGCGCATCCCCGATGCGGCGCGGCGGGCCGGGCTTTACCCGCATGAGTTTTCCGGCGGCATGCGCCAGCGGGTGATGATCGCGATGGCGCTGCTGGCCAGGCCCCGGCTGTTGCTGGCGGACGAGCCGACGACAGCGCTGGACGTGACGATCCAGGCGCAGGTCCTGGACCTGATGGCGGACCTCGCGCGGGAAAGCGGAACGGCGATCATTCTTGTCACCCATGATCTGGGCGTGGTGGCGCGGCTCTGCGACCGGGTGGCGGTGCTGTATGGCGGCCGGGTGATGGAGGAAGGACGGGCCGAAGACCTGTTCGACGCCCCGGCGCATCCCTACACCAGGGGCCTTCTGGCCGCGATGCCGCGTCTGGAAACGGCACTGACACCCCGGCTTGGCACCATTCCCGGCACGCCGAGGTCTGGCGGTACGGTTGCAGGATGCCCGTTTGCTCCGCGGTGCGAGGTGAGGGTCGATCCCTGCCTGACGCAGCGTCCGCGTCTGGCAGAACTCGGCACCGGTCGGCGCGCGGCCTGCCATCTGGTCGGGGGCGTGCCATGACGCTGCTGGAGGCGCAGAAGCTGGACGTCGGCTACCGGGTGCCCGGTGCCGGGCTCTTCTCGGCCCCGCGCATCCTGCCCATCGTGCATGGGGTGTCACTGTCGCTGGGTTCTGAACGCACCCTGGGCATCGTCGGGGAAAGCGGCTGCGGCAAGTCGACCCTGGGCCGGGCGCTGCTGCGCCTGATCCCGCCGACGGGGGGCACGGTTTTGTGGCAGGGTCAGGACATGGCCGCGATCCCGGACCTGCGCCGTCGCCGGGCCGAGATGCAGATCATCTTCCAGGACCCGGTCGCGGCGCTGGACCCCCGGATGACGCTGGCGCGGATCGTCAGCCGTCCTCTGGCCACGTTCGAGCCGGGGCTGTCCCGCGCGGAAGCCCGCGCCCGCGTGGTCGAGGCCTTGCGGCAGGTCGGACTGTCCGCCGACTTCGCGGACCGCTACCCGCACGAATTGTCCGGCGGGCAGGCGCAACGGGTGGGCATCGCCCGCGCGATCGTGGGGCGGCCAAAGCTCATCATCTGCGACGAGCCGGTTTCGGCGCTGGACGTGTCGATCCAGGCGCAGGTGATCAACCTTCTGATGGACCTGCAGGAAAGGATGGGGCTGGCGCTGGTCTTCATCTCGCACAACATGGCCGTGGTCCGGCACATCAGCCATGAGGTCATGGTGATGTGCCTTGGCCGGGTGGTCGAACGGGCACCGCGCGATGCCTTCTATGCCCGCCCGCTGCATCCCTATTCGCAGGCCCTGATGCAGGCGGTCCCCGAACCCGACCCCCGGCGCGAGAAGGGGCGGGTCGGCACCGCGCTGCAGGGCGAACTGCCCTCGGTCCTGAACCCGCCGCCGGGCTGTGTCTTTGCCAGCCGCTGCCCGAAGGCGGCGGAGCTGTGCCACCGGACCCGGCCCGAGTTGCGCGAGGTCGCGCCGGGACGTGAGGCCGCCTGCCATTTCGTGGAGGATGCATGACCGATCTTGCGGCCCTCTGGGCCTCTGTCCCGCAGTTGTCGAACATCCATGCCTCGGCCGATGGCGCCTGGGCCTTCTGGTGCTGGTCGGGCGTGACCGAAACGGAACAGGTCTGGTGCGCCCCGGTGGACGGGTCGGCCCCGCCCCGCCAGTTGACCGAAGGGACCGATCATTTCCTGATCCGCGATGTCAGCCCCGATGGTGCGCGGCTTTTGCTGGCGCAGTCGGTCCATGCGAATGAGCATGACCATCTCCTGCTCCTGGACCGGGTGACGGGCGCGCTGGACCAGCTGACCCCGACCCAGTCGACGCATTATGTCTATGGCGGCTGTTTCTCTGCGGACGGCCAGGCGATCTTCTTTCTGGCCGATGTCGATTATGCGACGGGCGCGGTCACGCCGGGCTCGTGGCTCTGGCGGCAGGACCTGGCAACCGGCGAGCGGACCTGTCTCGTGCGGTCGGACAGCCCGCCGCACTCCTATGTCGGCCCCCGTCTGTCGCCGGATGGCACCCGCCTTCTGTGGCACCGCAGCGAGCGCGATCCGGGCGGGTATCAGCTTTGGCTGGTCGGGACCGATGGCACCGGCTTGCACGAGGTGCTGAACCTCGGGCCGAAGAACAACGTCATGGCCGACTGGCTGGACGACGACCGCATCGGCTTTGCCTGCGATCATCAGGGGCGCGACCGGCTGGGGGTGCTGACGCTGTCGACCGGCGGGATCGACTGGGTCGCGGGCGAGCCGGAGGTCTGCCCGCATGCCGTGCTGGCGGGGTCGGAGGGGGCCATCCTCTGCGTCCATCACGATCAGTCGTGGACGCGGGCGGCGCTGGTCGAGGGCGGGCGTCTGACGCCGCTGCTGAACCGTTCGGGCCGCCGCAGCCTTCTGCCGCATGCTGCCCTGCCGGGAGGTGGCTGGCTGGCCGAAGCCTATGATGCCGATGGCCCGCACGAGCTGGTTGCGGTCGCGGCGGACGGCACCTGCCGCCGGATCGCGCGCGCCCCGGTTGACCCTGCCCGGCGCTTCCACGCCCCAAAGGACTTCCGCTGGACCGCGCCGGATGGCCGCGCGATCCAAGGCTGGCTGTACCGGCCCGTGGGGCAGTCGAGAGGCCTGATCGGCTACATCCACGGCGGTCCGACCTGGCATTCCGAGGACTGGGTCAATCCGAAGATCCAGTTCTGGGTCGCGTGCGGTTATGCCGTCCTGGACCCGAACTATCGCGGGTCGACCGGTTTCGGCCATGCCCACCGCGAGGCGGTGAAGGACGACGGCTGGGGCGGGCGCGAGCAGGCCGACATCCGGTCCGGACTGGAAGCGGCGCTTGCCTCGGGCATCCCCGGCCCGGTGGCGGTGGCGGGCAATTCCTATGGCGGCTTTTCCAGCTGGTATGCCATCACCCGCCATGCCGATCTTGTCACCGCCGCGATCCCGATGTGCGGGATGTACCGGCTGGACATCGACTATCACGCGACCGAAATGCCGCATGGCCGGGCCTACAGCGAAGAGATGATGGGCGGCACGCCGGAAGAGTTTCCCGAGAAATACGCCAATGCCTCTCCCGGGCGGTTCATCGATCAGATCCGGGGGCATGTGATGATCGTGCATGGCCTGGCCGACAGCAACGTCGGGCCGGAAAACACCCATGTCGCGGTGCGGGAGCTGACCGAGGCGGGCATTCCGCATGAGGTGATGCTGTTCGACGACGAAGGCCACGGGGTCTTCCGGCGGACCAATGTCGCGGCCTATCTGCGGCGGTCGGCCGCGTTCCTGGAACGGGCTTTTCAGGAAGGCATGCGCAAGGCCTGAAGGGCTGGCGGCCCCGGAAAGAACCCCGGCGCCGCCAAGTCAGGCCCTGGCCACATCAGGCGCGCAGATCGAAGCGGTCGGCCTCCATCACCTTGACCCAGGCGGCGACGAAATCGCGGACGAACTTCGCGGCATTGTCGTCCTGGGCATAGACCTCGGCATAGGCGCGCAAGATCGAGTTCGAGCCGAAGACGAGGTCGGCACGGGTCGCGGTCCACCGGACGGCACCGGTCTTGCGGTCGGTGAGGTCATAGAGGTTCGTCCCCTTCGGCACCCATTTCAGGGCCATGTCGGTCAGCCCGGTGAAGAAATCGGTGGTCAGGGCCCCGACACGGTCGGTGAAGACGCCATGCGCCGTGCCGCCGTGATTGGTGCCGATCACCCGCATCCCGCCGATAAGGCAGGTCATCTCGGGCGCGGTCAGACCCATCAGCTGCGCGCGGTCGAGCAGGAGTTCCTCGGCCCCGACGGCGTAGTCCTGCTTCATCCAGTTGCGGAATCCGTCGGCCAGAGGTTCCAGAACCGAGAAGCTGTCGGCGTCGGTCTGGGCGTCGGTGGCGTCACCGCGTCCGGGGTGGAAGGGCACGGTGACCTCAACTCCGGCAGCCCTTGCGGCATGTTCGACGCCGACGTTCCCGGCCAGCACGATCACATCGGCGACCGAAGCGCCGGCTGCCTTCGCGATGGGCTCCAGCACGGACAGGACGCGCGCGAGGCGGTCGGGTTCGTTGCCCTCCCAGTCCTTCTGCGGGGCGAGGCGGATGCGCGCGCCGTTGGCACCGCCCCGGTTGTCCGACCCGCGGAACGTGCGGGCGGAGTCCCAGGCGGTGGCGACCATGTCGCTGACGGGCAGGCCCGAGGCTGCAATCTTCGTCTTGACCGCCGCCACGTCCCAGGCGGTCGAGCCGGTGGGAACCGGGTCCTGCCAGATCAGGTCCTCGGCCGGGACCCATGGCCCGAGGTAGCGCACCTTCGGTCCCATGTCGCGGTGGGTCAGCTTGAACCACGCCCGCGCGAAGGCGTCGCTGAACGCGGCCTGATCTTGCGCGAAACGCTCGGAGATCGCCCGGTACGTCGGGTCCATCTTCATCGCCATGTCGGCGTCGGTCATCATCGGCATGCGGCGGGTCACCCCGTCTTCGACATCGACCGGCATATCCTCTTCCCGGATGCCGATCGGCTGCCACTGCCAGGCCCCCGCCGGGGACTTCACCAGTTCCCATTCATAGCCGAGAAGGAGCTTGAAATAGCCGCCGTCCCATCTGGTCGGATGGGTGGTCCAGGCACCCTCGATGCCCGAGGTGATCGCATCGCGGCCGATGGAGCGGGCGGCATGGACATTCCAGCCAAGCCCGCCTTCTTCCAGTGCCGCGCCTTCGGGTTCGGCCCCGATCAGCGCGGCGTTGTTGTTGCCATGCGCCTTGCCGACGGTATGGCCGCCCGCGGTGAGGGCCACGGTTTCCGCGTCATCCATCGCCATGCGGGCAAAGGTTTCGCGAACGTCATGCGCGGTGCGCAGGGGATCGGGCTGGCCGTTCACGCCTTGCGGGTTGACGTAGATCAGGCCCATGACCACGGCGGCCAAGGGGTTCTCCAGCGAGGTCCGGTCGTCCTTGGTCGGATAGCGCTGATCGGTCAGCCATTCCTTTTCCGACCCCCACCAGACGTCCTTTTCCGGGGCCCAGATGTCCTCGCGCCCGAAGCCGAAGCCAAAGGTCTTGAGGCCCATGCTCTCATAAGCGATGGTCCCGGCAAGGACCATCAGGTCGGCCCAGGACAGCCGGTTGCCGTACTTCTTCTTGATCGGCCAAAGAAGCCGCCGCGCCTTGTCGAGGTTGGCGTTGTCGGGCCAGGAGTTCAGCGGTGCGAACCGGTGGTTGCCGGTCCCGGCCCCGCCCCGTCCGTCGGCCATCCGGTACGTCCCGGCGGCGTGCCAGGACATGCGGATGAAGAGGCCGCCATAGTGCCCCCAGTCGGCGGGCCACCAGTCCTGGCTGTCGGTCATCAGCGCAATCAGGTCGCGCTTCAGGCCCTCGAAGTCGAGTTTCCTGACTTCGTCCCGATAGCTGAACCCGGTCAGCGGGTTCCCCTTCGTGTCATGCTGGTGAAGAATGTCGAGGTTCAGCGTCTTCGGCCACCAGTCGGTCACCGTCTGGGTGGTCGTGGTGATCGCGCCGTGCATTACCGGGCATTTGCCGCCGCTCGTTACGTCATTGCCGTCCATCTTGCTCTCCTCGTCTGGCTGAAGGCTGCAGTCGGAATGGCCGGTGCGGTCCAGCCGGGAAGGGCGGGACAACGACTCGGGCGTTTCCGTCATGCTCCATCGCTACCACCCGGACGCGATAATCGGAATTTTCATTTTCCAATCGCCGCGATATGCACAGCATATGAGTCAGATCACCCTGAAACACCTGCGCTATTTCGACGCGCTGGCAAGGCATCGCCACTTCGGGCGGGCGGCCGAGGCGTCGTCGATCTCGCAGCCGGCCTTGTCGTTGCAGATGAAGGAGCTGGAGGAGATCCTTGGCGCTCCGCTGGTCGAGAGGGGCGCGCGGCAGATCGGACTTACGGCGCTGGGTGAGGAATTCGCGCTTCGGGCGCGGGATGTGCTGCAGGCCGTGGACGAGTTGGGCGCATTGGCGCGGGCCTCGGGCGGTCCCCTGTCGGGGCGACTGCGGCTGGGCGTGATCCCCACCGTCGCGCCCTATCTTCTGCCGCGCCTGATGCGTGTCCTGACCGCCCGGTTCCCCGAGATTGACCTGCGCCCGCGCGAGGCGGTGACACCCAAGCTGGTGCGCGACCTGCAGGAAGGACGGCTGGACATCGCACTTCTGGCGCTGCCGGTCAGCGAGCCTGCGTTTGCCGAGCACGCGCTTTTCGCCGAGGAGTTCCTGCTGGTGCGCCATGAAAGCGCCGACGGCTTGCCCATTCCGCCTCTGGCAGACCTGCCCGCCGCGCCGCTGCTTTTGCTGGAGGAAGGGCATTGCTTCCGTGATCAGGCGATTGCGGCCTGCAAGCTGCCGCGAGGACCGGCGGACGAGATCATGGAAGGCTCGTCCCTGTCGACCCTGGTGCAGATGGTGGGCGCGGGGATCGGGGTGACGCTGATCCCGGAAATGGCGGCCGACGTGGAAGGCCGGTCCGCGCCGGTGGTGCTGCACCGCCTGCCCGCGCCGCGTCCGGGCCGGACCATCGGGCTGGTCTGGCGGCGGCGCAATCCCCTGTCCGACCGCTACGCCGCCCTGGCCGAAGGGTTGCGTGCGGGGCTTGCGGGATAGCCGCGTCGCCGTCTCTTCCTCCGGGACGGGCAGTGACGGCGGCACCGGCAGGCATGACCCTACGCGCCCCAGGTGCGCTCCAAGAGCCTGAGCCAGTTGCCATGGGCGATCTTGGCGATCAGCGCTTCGCCGAGACCCATTTCACGCATTGCGCCAATCAGGACCGGCAGTCCCTGCACACCGCCGATGTCCTTCGGCACCGTCGCACCGTCGAAGTCCGAGCCGAGACCGACATGGTCCTCGCCCGCAACCCGAAGCAGGTGCTCGATGTGGCGCTTGACCGGGTCCAGCGTCATTTCCGGGCTTTCCCGACCGTCCGGGCGCAGGAAGACGGTGGCGAGGTTCAGCCCCACCATCCCCCCGGTCTCGCCGATGGCGCTGAGCTGCCGGTCGGTCAGGTTACGGCTGGACGGGGTGACGGCATGCGCATTGGAATGGGTCGCGACCAGGGGGGCGTCGGACAGTTTCGCCACATCCCGGAACCCGGCCTCGTTCAGGTGGCTGAGGTCGAGCATGATCTTCAGCGCATTGCATTCGCGGACAAGGGCCTTGCCCAAAGCCGTCAGACCGGGGCCGGTGTCGGGACCGGACGGGAAGCGGAACGGGACGCCGTGGCCGAAGATCGTCGGGCGGCTCCAGACCGGACCCAGCGACCGCAGCCCCATCGCGTGAAAGAGATGAAGCGCGTCGAGGTCCGGGCCGATCGGTTCGGCCCCTTCGAAATGGATCACTCCGGCGACCGCACCCTCGGCCATCGCCGCGCGGATTTCTTCCGCCGAGCGGCACCAGCGGAATCGGCCTTGCGCGGCGCGCTCCATCCAGAGCAGGTGACCCAGCATCTCGACCGCGACCGGTTGCGCGGCGCGGTGCCCGATCAGGTCGGGCAGGGGCAGGTCATAGGGCGGCTGGTCCATCAAGCGCTCAAGCGCGTCAAGATCGCCGGTCTCGGGCGAAGGGATGTAGACCGCGAAGAAACCGCCGGCAAAGCCGTGCGCCTGCATGCGCGGCAGGTCAAGATGGCCGGCTCCGTCGCCGTCAAGCCAGAGCCTCGCGCGGTCCGGTGCCGCGGCAATCTTCAGGACGATGTCGTTGTGGCCATCGAAGACGGGAACGGGCAGGGGCATGACGGGATCCGGTGCTGGGGGGGCAGACGGCCAACTCTTCCGCTTTTGCCGGGGATGTACAAGCCGGGCACCGACGACCGGGGCTTGCGCTGCCGCGCCCGGCACCGCAGCATGAGGCGGTCAAGCGGGATGACCAGCCCATGTCCGACGCCTTCCCGGAAGACCCCTTGCGCATCGGCGAGCGGGCGCTGTCCTTCGATCCGGCCCGCGTTGCGGATGATGCGCATCTGCGGTTCATCGGGCGCCTGCGCAGCCCATGGTCGCGCGGCAACTGTCCGAAGAACCTGCGCGAGGCGCGGGAAAGCGGCGGCGCGTTCCGGGCCGAGATCGACCTCCCGTTCCGCCCTGGCCTGACCGGACTTGTGGCGGGGCAGGCGGTGATCCTGCTTTACTGGACCGGGCTGGCACGGCGCGACCTGATCGTGCTCAACCCCGCGCACCGGGAAGGCCCGACCGGCGTCTTTGCCCTGCGCGCGCCGTCCCGGCCGAACCCGATTGCCGTGGCGGTGGTCCGGCTTCTGGCCGTGGATCAGGACGCCGGGATGCTGGTGGTCGATGCGCTTGATGCCTTTGACGGCACGCCGCTTCTGGACATCAAGCCCTGGCTCCCGTCGGTCGATGTGCCGCCGCCGCAGGGCTGAGCCCCGGATTTACCCTGCGATGCCGCTGCGCTACACCAGGTTGACGTGACACGGGACGGGACGGAAATGCAGGGATTTCAGGCGGAACCCAAACACGACAGCTATGATGTCGTGATCATCGGCGGGGCGATCATGGGGTCTTCCACCGCCTGGTGGCTGACTCAGGATCCGGGCTTCAAGGGCCGCGTCCTGGTGATCGAGCGCGACCCGTCCTACGAGAAGGCGGCCACGACGTTGAGCTTTTCCTGCATCCGGCAGCAGTTTTCGACCGAGCTCAACATCCGCATCTCGCAGTTCGGGGCCGATTTCGTGCAGTCCTTGCGGGCGCGGATGGGCGGCGATGCGCGGGTGCCCGAGTTGAGGATCCAGAACTTCGGCTATCTGTATCTGGCGGACAGCGCTGATTTCGCCACGGTCTTGCGCGCCAGTCACGCGGTGCAGCAGGCCGCCGGGGCCGGGACTCGGCTGCTCACGCCGGATCAGATCAGGGCAGAATTTCCGTTCATGACGGTGGATGACCTGGTGCTGGGCAGCCTCAATACGCAGGATGAGGGGTATTTCGACGGCTCGACGGTCTTTGACTGGTTCCACCGCAAGGCTCGCGAGGCGGGGGTCGAATATGTCGCGGATGAGGTGGTCGGGTTGGACCGGTCGGCATCCGGGGCACGGGTGGCGTCGGTGCGGCTGAAGTCCGGACGGTCGGTGCGCTGCGGCACGGTTGTCAACGCCGCAGGCACGCGGGCGGCGCAGGTCGCGGCGATGGCGGGCATCGCGATTCCGGTCGAGCCAAGGAAGCGGTTCAACTGGGTCCTTCAGGCGGAGAAGCCCCTGGACCGCCCGCTTCCCCTGACCATCGACCCCTCGGGCGTCTTCGTGCGCGAGGTGGGCGGCGGCACCTACATGGCGGGTGGGCATGCGGACATCGATCCGGCAGTCGATCTCGACGACTTCGCGATGGACCACGATCTCTGGCTGGACAAGATCTGGCCGCATGTCGCGACCCGCATCCCGGCCTTCGAGGCGGTGCGGGTGATCAGCGAATGGGCCGGCCAATACGACTACAACACGCTGGACCAGAACGCGATCATCGGGCCGCATCCTGAGATTGGGAACTTCCTGTTCCTGAACGGATTCTCAGGCCATGGCCTGCAGCAGGCGCCGGCGATGGGCCGGGCCGTGGCGGAATGGATTACCCTCGGCACCTACCGCACGCTGGACATGCGCGAACTGCACTATGCCCGCATTGCCGAAGGGCGCGCCCTGATCGAGGCTGCGATCATCTAGGTCATGGGTCAGTCGGTTGACATCAGCGCGGTCGGGGACTGGGCCGAAATCATGTCCTTGGGTGCGAAGACAAACACCAGAACACCTGCATACACGGCGAGGAACAGGGCAACGGCAGCATAGGTTCTGGCAGGGCGGGTACGCGACGGCAGAACGTTTGACATGTCGGGCTCTCCTGAGGTGGCAGCGACTCGGGTCCGATGGGGGGACAATACCACCGATGCGTGTGGTGCAATGTCCGAAGTTTTCGGTGTCGGCGGAATTTCCTCCCGTCTGAACCCGACCTCAGCGAAAAACCGCCCGATTGAGGGCCATTTCTGCAAGTGCAAACGAAATCCGTTCTGCCCTGCAGCGAAGGTCAGCTGCGGACCCCGGAGAACTGTGTCTGCCAGTCGGCGCGCTCTTCGTCGGTGATCTTGCGGAACAGGTTTTCGGGCACCGAGAAGCTGTGACCTGCAGGCAGCGCGCGCATGGCCGCCGGGACATCGCCTGGCCAGGTCTGGTCATCCGAGCCCATGGCCTGCATCATCGCGGCCGAGGCGTCCGGGATGAACGGTGCCGAAAGGATCGCGTAGACCCGGATCAGGTTCAGGGCCAGCCGGATGATCGCCTGGGCCTGCTCCGGATTGGTCTTGACCACCGACCAGGGCGCGGCGGATTGCAGGTATTCGTTGCCGATGACCCAGATCGCGCGGAGTTCGCTGGCGGCCTTGCGGACCTCCATCGCTTCCATGAGCCGGGTATAGTCGGCGATGCGCGCGCCAAGATCGGCGATGAGCGCGGTTTCCAGCGGCCCGAAGCTGCCCCCGGAGGGGACCTGCGTGCCGAATTTCGACGCGGCGAACTTGGTGACCCGCGAGACCAGGTTGCCAAGCACATCGGCCAGGTCCTTGTTGACCGAAGTCTGGAAATTCTCCCAGGTGAACTCGCTGTCGGCACTTTCGGGGGCGTGCGACAGAAGCCACCAGCGCCAGTAATCGGCGGGCAGGATCGACAGGGCCTGGTCCATGAACACGCCCCGGCCCTGTGAGGTCGAGAACTGGCCGCCGTCATAGTTGAGGTAATTGAAGGACTTGAGGTAGTCGACCAGCTTCCACGGCTCGCCCGAGCCCAGGATCGTGGCCGGGAAGCTGAGGGTGTGGAAGGGGACGTTGTCCTTGCCCATGAACTGGTAGTAGGTCACGTCCGCAGCACCCTTGTCGGTGCGCCACCAGCGTTCCCAGGCGGCATCGTCAAGCCCTTTCGCATCGGCCCATTCGGCGGTTGCAGCGATGTATTCGATAGGCGCGTCGAACCAGACGTAGAAGACCTTTCCCTCCATCCCCGGCCAGGGATCTTTGCCCTTCCTGACCGGGATGCCCCAGTAGAGGTCGCGGGTGATGCCGCGATCCTGCAACCCGTCGCCATCGTTCAGCCATTTCTTCGCAATGGATGTAGTGAGGATCGGCCAGTCGGTCTTCGAGTCGATCCAGGCTTCCAGCTTGTCCTTCAAGGCGCGCTGGCGGAGGTAGAGGTGTTTGGTTTCCCGAACCTCAAGATTGGTCGAGCCCGAAATCGACGAGCGCGGGTTGATCAGGTCGGTCGGGTCCAGCTGCTTGGTGCAATTCTCGCACTGGTCGCCCCGCGCGGCCTCGTACCCGCAATTCGGGCAGGTGCCGGTGATGTATCGGTCGGGAAGAAAGCGGTTGTCGTCGATGGAGAAGACCTGCTTCTCGCTCACTTCGGCGATCAGGCCGTTCTCCGCCAGTTTCCCGGCAAAAGCCTGCGTCAGCCGATGGTTCCGCTGGCTGGAGGACCGCCCGAAATGGTCGAAGGACAGGCGGAACCCTGCGGCAAGCTGTTTCTGGACGGCGTGCATCTCGGCGCAATAGTCTTCCACCGGCTTTCCGGCCTTGGCGGCGGCAAGCTCGGCCGGGGTGCCGTGTTCGTCGGTGGCGCAGATGAACATCACCTCATGCCTCATTGCGCGGTTGAAGCGGGCGAAAAGGTCGGCGGGTAGCTGCGAACCGACAAGGTTCCCCAGATGCTTGATCCCGTTGATGTAGGGAATGGCCGAGGTGATGAGAATGCGAGCCATGTCTGCGCCTTCGCTTGAGTCCGGCGACTGATTAGCCCAAGCATGGGCAAAGGACCAGCGGTGGGGTCGGGTCCGGGAATTTTCCGGAAGA
>JBIJDO010000050.1:0-11443 GCA_044344105.1 Tabrizicola sp. | reverse complement strand
TGTCGCGGACGGGGTACACCGGGGAACGGGGCTACGAGATTTTCTGCCGGGGGCAGGATGCGGTGATGATCTGGGACCGCATTCTGGACGAGGGCAAGAAGATGGGGATCATTCCCTGCCGCTTTACCACGCTGGATATGCTGCGGACCGAGTCGTACCTTCTGTTTTTCCCCTTCGACAATTCCGAGATGTATCCATTCGCGGACGAAGGCCCCGGTGATACGCTGTGGGAGCTGGGTCTTGATTTCACCGTCAGCCCCGGCAAGACCGGCTTCCGGGGGGCCGAGGAGCATTACCGGCTGAAGGGCCGCGAGCGGTTCAAGATCTATGGCCTGAAGCTTGCGGGCAAGAAAGTGCCCGGCAACGGTGCGCCGGTGTTCAAGAAGGACAAGCAGGTGGGTCTGGTCACGCAAGCCATGTACTCGCCCTTGAACGACTGGACGGTGGCGATTGCCCGCCTGCCGGTTGATCTGGCGGTGAACGGCAAGAAGCTTGAGGTGCGCTGCGATCAAGGCCGAGACACATGCGCTGCCGTTCTACGATGTCGACAAGAAGCGCCGGTCTGCCAAGGGCTGATCGGACCGGGGCGCTTGCCTTCCGGCAGGCCCCCTTCCAGGGAAGACGCGCCGTGAAGACCGACCTCACACCCATCGACGCCAAGTCGATCAAGAGCCGCCCGGTCTATGCACCGCTGGAACCGCGGGCAGGTCGGCTGCATCTGATCGTCGCCGACGATCTTGGGGGCGCGGCGGTCTTGGACATGCTTGCCAAGGCAAAGGACCCGGCAGAGATGCTGGCCGCAGCGCATGTGATGTACTGCCCCGGCCCGACGGGCACCGATCTGTCCGATCAACTGGCCGGTCTGCGACCCGCGCAGTTCTTCAAGGCTCCGACGATTCCGGCGCTGATGCCGCGCCTGCAGCGGGTGCTGGTCGACGCGCATATGGGCCTGCAGGTTTACCTTGCGGGGACCGAAGGCCTGATTGGCCAGGCCGAGCGCGCGGTGATGGCGACCGGTTTTCCGCATGGTGGGGTCCAGAGGGAACAGCGCGGTTCGACCTTGAGGCGGGTGCAATGCGTGCATTGCAAGGGCATCACCGAAAACGTGGCGATTGATCCCTTCGTCTGCTCGCATTGCGGGTTGAACCTGTTCGTGCGCGACCATTATTCGCGCCGGATTGCAGCGTTCCAGGGCGTGAACATCGACGCGGAGGAGCCGGGTCTGGTGCCGGAACCTGTGGTGAGGTTCACATGAGCGGCGGGGCCAAGCTGCAGGTCCGCGTGGCCGAGGTCGTTCAGGTCAACGAACTGATCAAGCGGTTCCGCTTTGTCGCCCGTGACGGGTCGGACCTGCCGGCGTTTTCCGGCGGGGCGCATACGGTTGTCGAGATGGACGACCACGGGCTGCGTCGCCTGAACCCCTATTCGCTGATGTCGGACCCCGAGGACCGGTCGGGGTATGAAATCTCCGTCCGGCGTGATGATGCCGGGCGGGGCGGGTCGCTTTACATGCACCGGCATGTCGTGCCGGGGATGGAGATGACGCTTTCCTACCCGGTCAACCTCTTCCCCTTGGACAACCGGGCGAAGAAGCACCTGATGATCGCGGGCGGGATCGGGATCACGCCGTTTCTGGCGCAGATCACACAGCTTGCGCGCTCCGGCGGGCGGTTCGAGCTGCATTATTCGGCGCGCTCTCCGGCGCTTGGTGCCTATATGGACCGGCTGACGGCGGCACATGCGGATCGCATCCACTGCTATTTCGACGATCAGGGCCAGGTCATTGACCTGAAATCTGTCCTGTCGATGCAGCCGATCGGGACGCACCTTTATGTCTGCGGGCCGAAAGGCATGATTGCCTGGGTGCTGTCGACCGCTGAAAGCCTGGGCTGGCCGAAGCAGGCACTGCATCATGAGGAATTTCTGGCTCCGGGGACGGGGTTGCCGTTCGAGGTGCAGCTTGCGGCGAGCGGCAAGACCATCACCGTGGGCACGACGCAATCGTTGCTAGAGGCGATGGAGGCGGCGGGTGTGGACGCGCCGTACCTGTGCCGGGGCGGGGCCTGCGGGCAATGCGAAACGAGTGTTCACAAATGCGACGGCGTGATCCTGCATCGCGATCACTGGCTGACGCCGGAAGAGCAGGCCTCGGGGACCAGGATCATGCCCTGTGTCAGCCGTTTCGAAGGCAAGACCCTGGTCATCGACCGATAGGAGACCGCGATGAGCCTTGATTTCAAACCGGATTTTCATGCTGGCGGGTTCTTCCGCGACGAATCCTTTCGCGACGACTTCACCTACCGCAACTCGAACCCCCGGCGGTTTCCGTTTCCCTTCGACCGGGACGACTACATGTACGCCGTCAACATGGAGCCGCATGTGCCGGGGCGCAAAGGCACGGCGTTCGAGTTCTTGCTGGATGTCGACGAGCACTATGTGGCCGAGATGCTGGACCGGGCAAAGGTCCTGGCCGAGGATCCCCTGCGCTGCCAGTCGCTGCCGCACATGACTCTGGCAGGATGGGACCTGCTCGAACTCATCATGGAGGCGAAGGCCAGGGACTACCCGCAGTGGTTCTCGCTGACCAAGGACGGCAACCGCTGGCACTGGATCAACCGGCCGCTTGGGATCGAACAGTCGTTCACGTTCCTTGACGACTCCACGCTGCCCCATGGCCCGTTCGAGTATATCACCCGGCAGACCCAGGGTGATTTCACCCTGCAGGACGAACGCGACGGCACGCTGTGGATGGATGCCGGCATGGTCACCAGCCAGGCCGACTGGTCGCTCGATTTCGACATCGGCATGAACTTCATGGAATGGCACGCTCCGGTGCCTCTGGCACATGAGAAGGGCGTGTTCGACCGGGCGTTGAAGTTCCTGATGAAGCTGCAGCATGGCGCACCCGTGCGGCGGTTCAACTGGACGATGACGGTCAACCCGCTTCTGGACACAGCGCCCGAGACCTATCCGAAATGGGGGCCGACGAAGACCTCGCTGACGCAAGCCAACCTGGGGCAGAAGCAGCATCTCAGGGTCGAGCTGCAAAGCCTGTGGCGCCTGCCCCGGTCGAACGCGATAGCCTTCGATATCCGCTGTTATCTCTGCAGCTTCGAGCAGATCGTGACGGTGCCGAAATGGGCGCGGCGGCTGCACCGGGTGGTGCGCGACCTGCCGGTGGAACTGGCGACCTACAAGGGGTTCATCCGCAACCGGGATGCGATGGTGGAATGGCTGTCCAGTTACGACGACGGTCAGCCCACGTCGCCTGGCTGGTGGCCGGATGATTGAGCGCGGCCCGCTGCGGCTGGGGTTCCTGATGTTCCCCGGCTTTCCGATGGCCTGCCTTACCTCGGCCATCGAGCCCTTGCGGGCGGCGAACGAGATCACCGGGCGACGGGAGTTCGTCTGGACCCTGGTGGCCGAGACGGTGGCCCCGGTGCGGTCCAGCGCCGAGATCGGATTCGAGCCGGACGTGACGCTGCGGGAAGTGGAGCAGCTCGACCACCTCTACCTCGTGTCGCCACCGACAGCGGCCTTCGCCGACCCGCGCCGCAGCCCCGCCCGCCTGCGCTGGCTGGACCGGACCGGGGTGACGCTTGGGGGGTTTTCCGGCGGCATCTTCCCCCTGGCCCGCGCGGGCCTGATGGAGGGGCGGCCCTGTTCGGTTCACTGGTGCTATGAGGCGGCGTTCCGGGCGGATTTCCCCGGAACACCGGCGCGGGAGGTGACCATCCTGCGCGAGGGGCGGCGGATCACCGCCTCCGGCTCGGGCGCGGTCTTCGATCTGATGCTCCGGCTGATCGAGGAACGCCTCGGTCGCGACTGCATGACGGAAGTCGCCTGCTGGTTCCAGCATCCGTTCGTGCGCGATGCCGATGCCAGCCAGAAGGTGCCCGTGGCGCGGACCGGGGGGACGACCGACGCGCTGCCGGTGGTGATCCGCGAGGCGATCCGCCTCTTCGAGACGCATGTCGAGGACCCGTTGCGCATTCCCGACGTGGCGGCCTCGGTCGGTCTGTCCGGGCGGCATTTCGAGCGGATGTTCAAGCGCGAGACGGGGCAGAGCCCCTTGCGCTACTACCACCACCTGCGCCTGCAGAAGGCGCGGCAGCGGGTGCTCTATTCCAACGACAGCTTCCGCGAGATTGCGGCCTCGGTCGGCTACATGACTTCAAGCCCGATGATCCGGCACTATACCGAGATTTTCGGGGTCAGCCCGCGCGATGAACGGCGGCTGACGCAAGGGGTGCGACAGTCCGCGCCGACACGGGTCGAGGCGGCAGAGTAGTCAGTGCTGCAGCCCCAGGATCGCGATGCCGGTGAAGACGGTCGCGATGCCCAGCCACTGGATCAGACGGACGCCTTCCTTCAGAAACCAGGCGGCCAGAAGCACGGTCAACACACCGAACAGCGACGCTGTGACTGAGGCATACTCGGCGCGGGGGAATGACCCGGCGGCGGTCACCAGTCCAAGGGCCACGGCATCGAAAGCCCCCATCAGGGCCAGAAGCCAGACCTGTCCGGGCTGTGGTCTGAGGCTGGACCGGCGCGCAAGGGCAAGGACCACGATGGCGGTCAGGGCCACGGCGCGTCCGATCAGCATGACGGGCAGTTCGGCACCCTGTCGCGTTGCAAGCTGGCCCAGGGCAAAGGTCGAGGCAAAGCCGACCGCGCTGAGCATGGCCCAGCCGAAGGCAACGGCGGGCGAGGCGGCATAGCCTTCCGGGCTGTCCTCGCGTGCCGCCGTCGCAACGATGGCAATGCCGCCCACGATGGCCGCGACGGCCAGCCAGTCCGGCAGGGTGACCGGCTGGCCCTGCGCCCAGGCGATGAGAAGCGACAGCATCGGATAGGCCCCGATCACCGGCGAGACGAGGCGAACGGGGGCCAGGCTGAACGCCTTGTAAAGCGCCCCGCCGGCAAGGACGTATGCAAGGCCGTAGACGACCGATGTCGCGGCGGCCGCCGTGTTCATCGCGGCCCAGTCCCCGTAGATCAGCGCTATGGGGGCCAGCACGACCGTGCCCGCGCCCAGAACCAGCGCGATGATCGGCAGAAGTTCTGCCCCCTGGCTTACCTTGCGGGCCAGAAGGTCGTGCACTGCCCAGATCAGGGCAGCGGTCAGTCCGAAGCCGATTTCAAGCATTCTGCCGTCTTTCCCTGCGCTTCGGCTTGTGTCAGGCTGACCCTGACGCTATTCTTGTGGATGAACAAGTTTTATCCTCATTAAACTGACCATCGTGCCACAGGCCGACCTGACCGAGGGCAACGACATGCTGGATACAGTCTATCCGAACGTGCTTCGGGGTCCACCGCGACCCAGCCGGATCATTCTGCCGCAAGGATTTTCGCGTCACCTGGGGCAAGAGCGTTACGTCGTGCAGGGTGGCGGTGCGGCGTTGCTTCCCATTGGAACCGGGGACCGGCTTGTTCTGGTCAATGACGAAGGTGGGCAGGCCTGCGAGCTGGTGGCCGCCGACCGGAACGGCCGGATCGACGCGGGCCTTCTTGGGCATGCTGCGAATTCGACCGCCGAAGGCCTGAAGGCGCTGCTGACATCCGAAGAGGCCAGCCTGAAAAAGCTGAAGCAGGGCCTCGGGACCCGGGGTATTGATCTGGCCAGGGCGGGCGGCCTTCGGCTGTTCGGGCCAGAGACGCCGGCGGGCACGCGGGCAGAATTGACCGTTCAGAACGACGGCTGGCTGGTGGTCGCGGCTCCGGGGATGCCGATGTCCCCCGAAGCGCAGGACACGGCAACGCCGATCACGATCTTGGTGCAGCGAGCCAGGCCGCGGCTGCAAGCGCAACATGACCTGCCGGACCCCTTGGCCGACCCCGTGCTGGACCTGCGGGTCAAGTCGGCGACGGCAGAGAGCTATTTCGTCAAGGCGGGCGACTATATCCAGATCCTCGACGTGGATGGTCGGCAATGCACCGATTTCCAGTGCTTCGACGCGCGAAAGCTGGACCGGGGCATCCAGCATCCCTTGGATGTGACGACCTCGCGCACGCTGATGGGCCATGCCTATTCGATGCCGGGGCTGCATTCGAAATACTACGATCAGGACTGGGTGCCGCTGGTCGAGGTGGTGCAGGACACCGTGGGGCGGCATGACGCCTTCGCCATGGCCTGCGCGTCGAAATACTATGACGACATCGGCTATCCGGGGCATGTGAACTGCTCGGACAACTTCAATCTTGCCCTCCGGGACCGGGGCGTGGACCCCCGACCCGGCTGGATGGCGGTCAACCTGTTCTTCAATACGAACATTGATTCACATGGCGTGTTGATCAGCGATGAACCCTGGTCGCGGCCGGGGGACTATGTGCTGTTCCGGGCCTTGACCGACATTGTCTGCGTGAACTCTGCCTGCCCGGATGACACCTCGCCCGCGAACGGCTGGTACCTCAGCGACATTCATGTCCGCACCTACTCCGGGGCCGAGAAATTCTCCCGGTCCGTCGCCTATCGCCCCACGCCCGATGCGGAGCCGAAGATGACCAAGGAAACTGCGTTCCATGCGCGGATCGTCGAGAAGACCCGCCATCACGTTGAATACAAAGGCTATTGGCTGCCGCAGGTCTATTCGTCGAACGGGGCGTTGGAGGAGTACTGGGCGTGCCGTCAGGCGGCAGTGGTGCTGGACCTGTCGCCCCTGCGGAAGTGGGAAGTCACCGGCCCGGATGCCGAGGCGTTGATGCAATGGGTGCTGACCCGGGACGTGAAGAAGCTTTCGCAGGGCCAAGTCGTCTATTCCGCGATGTGCCATGACCACGGCGGGATGATCGACGACGGGACGCTGTTTCGCCTTGGCCGCGACCAGTTCCGCTGGATCGGCGGGGACGATTACGGCGGGGTCTGGATCCGGGAGCAGGCGGAAAAGCTGGGGCTGCAGGCGATGGTGCGGTCGTCCACAGATCAGTTGCACAACCTTGCGGTCCAGGGGCCGAATTCGCGTGCGATCATCAAGCGGATGATATGGACCGCGCCGCACCAGCCTACCATCGACGAGCTTGGCTGGTTCCGCTTCACCGTGGGTCGGGTGGGCGGTCCTGCGGGTGCTCCGGTCGTGGTGTCGCGGACGGGCTATACCGGCGAGTTGGGCTTCGAGATCTTCTGCCACCCCAAGGACGGATCGGCGGTCTATGACGCGGTCTGGGAGCATGGGGTCGATCTGGGGCTGAAGCCGATGGGCCTTGCCGCGCTGGACATGGTGCGGATCGAGGCAGGGCTGATCTTTGCCGGCTACGACTTCAGCGACCAGACCGACCCGTTCGAGGCCGGGATTGGCTTCACCGTGCCGCTGAAGTCCAAGACCGACGATTTCGTGGGCCGCGAGGCGCTGATCCGCCGCAAAGAGCATCCGTCGCGCCGCTTCGTCGGGCTGGAGATCGATGCGGCAATCGAAGTCGGCCATGGCGACAGCCTGCATGTCGGGCGCGCGCAAGTCGGCGAGGTGACCTCCGCCGTACGCTCACCCCTTCTGGGCAAGACCATCGCGCTGGCGCGGGTGGATGTCGCCCATGCCGAGGTCGGGACGGCGCTGGAGGTGGGCAAGCTCGACGGCCAGCAGAAGCGGCTGCCGGCGGTGATCGTGCCCTTGTCGCATTATGACCCGACGAAGACCCGGCCACAAAGCTGATCACGCATCGCGCGGTGGCAATACCGGTCCGCGCGGACTAGCCAGGATCACCGGCCAGCAGCGCCGCGACTTTCCGGCGCAGTCCGAGATCGACGATAAGGACCCGGCCAACTGCGGCCAGTTCGGCAGCAACGTCCAGGGATAGAATCTGCGTGCGGCGATAGAACTTGTCGATCTCCTCCGGGGTCGCCGCATTCAGAAACTCCTGCAGCTCGGGACGGAACTGGTAGGCCCCCTTGGTCAGCCGGAAGGGCAGCACCTCAAGCCAGGCCTTGCGGTCCTGGGCGTGGAAATGCAGAAGCTTCAGCTCGGGATGCCAGTCGGGGACCGGCACGAATGCGCCGTCCAGCATCACGGCATGAAGGCGCGGGTAAAGCCGTGGAATGCCCGCGCGGCAGATGACCTTGCCGACCGTATGGCTGAGCATCCCGTCGCGGATCACCTTGCGGTAGTCGCCAAGCGCCTTGCGCCGTCGCGGCCAGTGTTCGTGGCGGAGCGCTCCGCGAAACTCGCGCGCGGTGAAGATGTCGTCGGGCAGCATGGGGTCATGCATCGCCTCGAACGGCTCCAGCTTCACCGCAACGGTTTCGGCGGGTACGTCGGCCAGAATGTCGGAAAGGGGGCGGGGCGTGTGGATGAATTCATCGACGTCGATATGCGCCAGCCAGTCGGAGGTCACCTGGGGATAGGTGTTCCGCGCGTTGCGGGCCTGCCGGTTCTGGTGCGTCGGCGGGCGCTTGTTCTGGGTCTGCCAGTAGGCATCGTCGCAGCGGGTCACCGTGACCCTTGGATGCCGCGTCAGACCCTCGGGGACGGGCGCTTCGGGGTCGTCGAAGTACAGCCAGAGATGGTCGCAGCCGATCGCCAGATGATGTGCGGCGAAGGCAAGCACCTTGTCTTCCGGGGCCTTGATCGTCGCGACAAGGCTCCATGTCGCCATCAGAGCGCGTCCAGAAGGGCAAGGGTTGGCCAGCCATCGGCAGGAAGGCCAAGCCGCGCCTGTTCCTTCTGGACCGCCGCGCGCGTCCCCGCGCCGAGGATGCCATCGATCTGGCCCACGTCATGGCCAAGGGCCGCCAGCCTCTCCTGCAGCGCGGTCATCTGGTCGGCCGAAAGGGCGGGGTCAGGCTTGCCCGCGGCATAGGGCTCGGCGCCTTCGATCCTTGTCGCGAAATAGGCGGCGGTGGTGACATAGACGAAACTCTTGTTCCATTCGAACAGCACGCGGTAATTCGGGTAGGCGAGGAAGGCCGGACCCTTTCGGCCCTGCGGCAGAAGAACCGAAGCCGTCAGCCCCGGCAGAAGCGCCCCGTTGCGGGGGATGACGCCAAGAGCGGTCCAGGCCTCGACCGGTTTTTCGGTGCCAAGCCCGGTGAGGCTCCAGTCGAAATCCTCGGGCAGGGTCACTTCGGCCAGCCAGGGCTCGCCCGCCCGCCAGCCGTGAAACTGCAGCATCCGCGCGCCCGACAGGATCGCATCGGCTTCCGAGGTCTTGAGCAGGATCAGCCCGTCGCCGTCGCCATCGACGCCGCGTTCCAGGATGTCCTTCGGCAGCATCTGGACCATGCCGATCTCGCCCGCCCAGGCACCGGTGGTGGTGAGGTCAAACTCGCCCAGGGCATGAAGCTTGGCGGCGGCGAGGACCTGGGGCTGGAAGAGCTCGGGCCGACGGCAATCGTGCGCCAGCGTCAGCAGGGCGTCGCGGGTGTTGAAATCACCCTGCACCTGACCGAAGTCGGTCTCGAAGGCCCAGAACGCCAGAAGGATGCCGCGCGAAATGCCGTATTCGGTTTCGGCGCGGGTGAAGATGCTGTCCAGGGCATCCGAATTCGACCGCGCCGTGGACAGCCGACCTTTCGAGATCAGCGACTGCGAGAAGTCGAGGAAGGTCTTGCGGAAGACGCCTTGGCTCCGGTCGGCTTGCAAGACCTTCGGGTCCTGCCGGGCCCCTGCGAAGAATTCTGCGGCCTTGTCGGCGGGAACGCCCTCGGCGACGGCCTCGGCTTCCATCGCGCTCAGGAAATCGCCGAATTCGCCGCCACAGGGGGCGGCGGCGGCTGGGAAGGCGATCAGAAGGGCGAAAAGGGCGGCGCGCATGGGGTCTCCGGCGTTTGGCCGACCCTAGAGAAGCGCCACGATCACGGCAACCGCCAGCAAGGCCGCCCAGACCCGCCAGAGCGCGTCGGCGGAGGCGTCGACGTCCTCCGGGCCAGGGTCGCGCCGACCCTCGGGCCAGACCCAGTCGTAATGCTTGCGGACCCCGTGGTAGCTGCGCGGGCCGGAGAGGGCGACGTTTAGGACAGGGGCCATCGCGGCCTCCGGCCAGCCGGCATTGGGGCTGCGGTGCTTCGGCGCGTCGCGCAGGATCGGGGTGGGGTCGACCCAGCCATGGGTCAGCGCGATGAGAAGCGCCGTCAGCCGGGCCGGGATCAGGTTCAGGACATCGTCCAGCCGGGCGGAGGCCCAGCCGAAGTCGCGGTGGCGCGGGGTCAGATGGCCGATCATGCTGTCGGCGGTGTTGATCAGCTTGTAGGCCAGAATCCCCGGAAGCCCCGCGACCATGTACCAGAACACCGGGGCCACGACGCCGTCGGACAGGTTCTCGGCCGCACTTTCGATGGCACCGCGAGCGATGTCGGGGCCGGTCATGTCGGCGATGTCGCGCCCGACGATCATCGCGACGGCCGCCCGTCCTTCGGCGACCGACCGGCGCAGGGCCGTGGCGACGGCGCGGACATGGTCGACCAGGCTTTTCTGCGCGATCAGGATGGCCACGGTCAGGGCTTCGATCACGCCCCGATCCGGGATGAGGTGGATCAGGCCCCCAAGGCCAAGCCCGGTGACCAGAAGGCCCGTTGCAACCAGCGTGCCTTTCAATCTCAACGCGCCGTCCCGGTTGAAGCGGGCATCGCACCAGCCGACCAGGCGGCCCATCAGGACGGCAGGATGCGGCAGCCGGTCCCACAGCCAGCGCGGCTCGCCGAAGGTGGCGTCGAGGAGAAGGGCGACAGCAAGGATCATGGCATCGGCTATCCGGGGGACGCGGGTGATTCGCAAGCGGGCGCGGGGAAAATGGCGTGTTTCGCGGTCCGGTAAGGTGTCGCGGCCAAAATTGACAACCGGGGGTTGCCGCGCCGCACCGGATTGCAGACATGCAGCATTTACATTCGGGCAATACCCTTGTGGCAGCTTGATTTTATCTGGGCGCGTACCACAATTCGAACCACGGTGTGTACGAGGCTGCCATGCTTGAGTTTCTGCCGAGCGAGGTGCGCGAAGGTCTGGAGGCCGCGCGCAAGAAGGACCTGAAACGCAAGTCGCGGTTTCGGGTCGAAGTCGGCGATGCGGTCTATCCGGTGCTCCGGTTCTGGCACGACGGGTTTGCGCTCGACGCGGATTTTTCGCCCGGCAAGCTGCGCGGGCTGGTCGATGTCTATGACGGCTCGCGGCAGGTGTTCCAGTGCCTGATCGTCGCCTCGACCATCGAGGATGGCGAACTTGTCTGCGACTTCAAGCGCGCGACCGCTGTCACCGGGCGCGCGCCGCTGGACTTCTGGCGCGACGAGAATGCGCCGGTGGGATACCTTACGAAGGCCTGACAGTCGGGTGTCCGTCGCACCCTGTCGTTCGCCGCCGCCTGGTATCGGGACCCCCTGGGCAATCCGGCAGCTGCGGGTCGGCTTGCCACCGACGCCGCAATGAAGCCAGGGCAGACCGGCAGGAACCGCGTCATTGCAGGTCAGAGAACGCCCGTTCCAGCCGCGCGACGGCTTCGGCCACGCGCGCATGCGACGTGG
>JBIJDO010000171.1:0-6067 GCA_044344105.1 Tabrizicola sp. | reverse complement strand
CCGGGGGCCGCCGCGATGCGGGCGACAGAGTGAACGCGCGCCAGGATTTCCGCGTCAGACATCCCGGTGCCCGAGAAATCCACCCAGCCAAGATAGGTGGATTGCAGTGGCAGGGACCTGACGCCGGGAATGGCATTCACGCCCGCATCGAAGATCTGCCGGATGCTGTCGAGATGCAGAATTTGTGCATCGGCCCAGGCCGCCCCTTGCGGAGAATAGGCGGCCGTCACCATTCGCAGCCCCAGGCCGCTCGCCACATAATCAAGCGACAGGAGCCGTGCGGCCATTTCGCCTCGCAACCTGGCATCGGCGATGATCAGGTTTCCGGTTTTCTGCCCCGCGATACTGAACGTCTTGGAAGCGGCGGTCGCGGTGATCAGCCGGTCGCGCGCATCCGGGGCAGCGACCGCCATCGGCACGAAAGTCTGGCCGCGATAGACCAGATCGTGGTGCACTTCGTCCGAGACCAGCAAGAGGCCGTTGCGCGCCGCAAAATCCGCGACCGCGCGCAGTTCCGCGACCGTCCATATGCGGCCGGAAGGGTTCTGCGGAGAGCACCAGATGATGAACTTCTCCTTTCCGGTCAGGCGGCTCTGGGCGTCTTCAAGATCAAGCTCATAGCGGTCGCCGACCCGGGCCAGCGGGCATTCCGTCACGATGCGTCCCGCCGTGGTGATCTTGCGGGCAAACTCGTGGTAGACGGGCGTAAAGATCACGACCGCGTCGCCCGGCTGGCTCCAGACATCGATGCAAAGTGCCACCGCGTTGCCAAGGCCTTGCGTGGTCAGAATCCAGTCGCTTTCTATCGTCCAGCCGTGCCGCGTCCGCATCCACCACGCGATGGCATCGTGGTAGTCGCGATAATCGGCGAAATACCCGAACAGACTGTCATCGGCGGCCGCGCGCACGGCCTCGCGGACGCAGGGGGCGGTCGCATAGTCCGCATCCGCCGTCCACATGCCGAGCCCGTCCTTGGGCGAAACGCCAAAGAGCGCCTCCATATTGTCCCACTGGGACGAATGCGCGCCGCGGCGGTCGGTCAAGGTATCGAAATCAAATCCGGGCATGTCGGCTCCTGAGTGGCGGTGCCAAACTAGCCGCAGCTTCGCCGGGCGCAAGAGGGTCCGCGCCCCATTGCGTGGCCGATTGGCTTCGCCTAAATCTCCGGCATGACGACACGTGTGATCCTGATCCATCCTGATCCGCGCCTCAAGAAGGCCTGTGATCCCATCGGCGAAATCACCCCGGAGATCACGCGGCTGGCAGAGGACATGCTGGAAACCATGTACGATGCGCCGGGCATCGGCCTTGCGGCGCCGCAGGTCGGGGTGATGAAGCGGCTGATCGTGATGGACTGCATCAAGGAGGGCGAGCCGGAGCCGATGGCGCTGGTCAACCCCGAGGTCCTGTGGACCTCCGAAGACCTGTCGGTCTATGAGGAAGGCTGCCTGTCGATTCCCGACCAGTACGCCGATGTGAAGCGGCCCGCCGAGGTGCGGGTGCGCTGGACGGACCTGCAGGGACAGTCGCAGGAGCGGCAGTTCGCGGGCCTCTGGGCGACCTGCGTCCAGCACGAGATCGACCATCTCGACGGCAAGCTGTTCATCGACTACCTCGGGCCGCTGAAGCGCCAGATGATCACCCGGAAGATGGAAAAGCTGAAGCGGGAACGGGCGCGGGCGTGACGGTCCGCCGCTGCCTGCCCTGGCCGAACCCGGTGCTGCCGATCCGTCGGCCAAGGGTGGTGACGGTGCGGTTCCTGAATCCCGATGGCGTCAGCGAGGACGGGGAGGTCGTCGGCCTCTGGGCGACATCGGTGCAGCATCAGATCGACCATCCTGCCGGGAGGATGTACCTTGATCACCTGTCGTCCCTGAGGCGCAAGATGCTGATCGCCAGGGCCGCCACGCTGGGACGACAAAAATGAAAATAATTTTCATGGGGACGCCCGCCTTCTCGATCCCGGCGCTGAAGGCCCTGCACCAAACCCATGAAATCCTTGCGGTCTACTGCCAGCCGCCGCGCCCCGCCGGACGGGGAAAGGCCGACCGGAAAAGCCCGGTCCAGACCTCGGCCGAGGCGCTTGGTCTTCCGGTGCGGCATCCGGTTTCGCTGCGCAGCGAAGTTGCCCTGCATGACTTCGCGGCCCTGGCGGCGGATGTCGCCGTCGTGGTGGCCTATGGCCTGATCCTGCCGCAAGCCATTCTCGATGCGCCGCGTCTGGGCTGCCTGAACATCCACGCCTCGCTCTTGCCGCGCTGGCGGGGGGCCGCGCCCATCCATCGGGCGATCATGGCGGGGGACCGGGAAACCGGCATCTCGATCATGCAGATGGAGGCGGGGCTTGATACCGGGCCGGTCCTGCTGCGCGAGACGGTCCGGATCGGGTCCGAGGAAACCACGGCAGACCTCCATGACCAGCTGAGCGGGCTCGGCGCGCGCCTCATCGTCAAGACGCTGGAGCGGCTGCCGTTGCCAGCCGTCCCGCAACCCGGCGACGGTGTGACCTATGCCGCAAAGATCGACAAGGCCGAAGCGCGGATCGACTGGTCCCGCCCGGCGGTGGAGGTTGACCGGCTGATCCGGGGCCTGTCGCCGTTTCCGGGGGCCTGGGTCGAGATCCACGGCGAGCGGGTCAAGCTGCTCCGGTCGCGGCTTGTGGCCAAAGACGGCGAACCGGGTCAGGTCCTGGGCGGCTTCATCATCGCCTGTGGCGCAGGCGCCGTAGAGATCACCGAAGCGCAACGCGAGGGCAAGCGGCCGATGTCCGCAGCCGAGGTTCTGCGCGGCCTGATTCTGCCCGCCAGGCTATAGCGCCGGGGGCAGAGGCTTCCCATATCCAGAGGACGACGGTGGGGGGGGAGGAGCGTCATGCCGCTTGGCGCGCTGCTGGTTGTCGGGGTTGCGGCCGGGTTCCTGGCCTCGCGCATCCTGAAAGTGAACATGGACACGCCTTCGAGCATCGCGCTCGGGGTTATCGGCGCAGTGATCGGCGCGGTCGTGCTGCGCGGACTGGTGATGCTCGCCGGGATCGGTGCCGGCTTCGTCGGCGCGCTTCTGGGCGCGCTGGTCCTGATCTGGGCCTGGAAGTCCTTGGCTAGGTAAGCCGCCGCACCGCGTCCTTCAGGCGAAAACCCGGCTCTCCCACCCTGGACCAAAGGGTCTGGCCCTGCCAGGCCGCGAAGAGAAGTGCCGCCGTTTCCCTTGCCTTCGGGCCCGCGCCAAGCCGAAGGGCGAGCGCGGTTTCAACCCCGTTGCGCCAGCCATTTGCCCGCCTGGCAAGGTCCGGGTGACGCAAGTCGGCGGCGACGGCGGTTGCGTCCACCGGCCCGATCGCCTTGAGCAGGCCTTGCGGCCCCTTGTCGGCGGATCCGGCAATGGCCTCGACCGTCCGCTGCGCCAGCGCGTCCCAGGCGGCGTGCCTGGCAGCAAGCACCAGACCGTCCCGGCTGCCATAGCGCTGCACCAGTGTCGGGGGTGCCAGTCCGGTAACGGCGGCAACGGTGCCGAAAGACACAGCCTTGTCCCCGCCGCTGTCCAGAAGACGCTGGACCGAGGCAAAGACCTGGCTGTCGGGAATGGTGCGGGTGCGCGGCATGGCCATATGGTAAACGAATGTTCGTTTATCCGGCAAGCGCTATCGCTTCGGCGCTCCAGGGCGCGGCGGTTGCGAGCGATAGACCGGAAGGCGCCAGCCAAAGGCGATGCTTCCGGCGCGCAAGGTGACGACGATCGCCGCGCAGAGCAGGAGCGATAGTCCCTGGGACAGACCCGCCGCCCCGCCAAGGACGGCTCCAAGCGACCCGGCAAAGGCGCAGGTGGCATAAAGCTCTCCCTGTTTCAGGATCAGCGGTACCTCGTTGCAGACAACATCGCGCAGAAGACCGCCAAGACATCCGGTGATCATGCCCATGACCAGGACGATGGGCCAGCCTTGCCCCTCGCCCAACGCGACGGCAACACCGGCAGGCACGGCGACGCCAAGGGCAAAGGCGTCGAACCACAACAACGCGCGGTAGCGGCTTTCCAGAAGATGCGCGGTGAAGAAGACGAAGACTGCAGCCAGCGTCGCGACGGCCAGAACGGCGGGATCGGCGACCCAGAACACCTCGCGGTTCAGGATCGCGTCGCGCAAGGTGCCGCCGCCGACGGCGGTCAGGCAGGCGATGAAGATGAAGCCGACGATATCCAGCTGCGACCGGCTGGCCGCCAGCGCGCCGGTCAGGGCGAAGACCAGGACCGAGGCGTAGTCCAGGCTTGCCGGCAGCGAGAAACCGGGCATCAGGCCGTGGCCTTGTAGGGGGCCATTCCGGCCCGTGCCAGCGCGTCGGCACGTTCGTTCTCGGCGTGGCCCGCATGGCCCTTGATCCAGCGCCAGGTGACCTGATGTTTTGCCGCTGCCGTCTCAAGCCGTTGCCAAAGCTCGACATTCTTCACCGGTGATCCCCCGGCGGTGCGCCAGTTCCGGCGTTTCCAGGCATGGATCCACTCGGTCACGCCGTTCTTCACATAGGCGCTGTCGGTGACGATGGTCAGCTCGGAGGGCCGGGTCAGCGCCTCCAGTGCCGAGATGGCGGCCAGAAGCTCCATCCGGTTGTTGGTGGTCAAAGGCTCGCCGCCCATGAATTCGCGCTCCTTGACCACCGTGCCCTTGTCGCGGGCGATCATCAGGACGCCCCAGCCGCCGGGACCGGGGTTCCCGGAGCAGGCGCCGTCGGTATAGGCGAAGAGGTCCGGCATGGCTCAGGCCTGCAAGGGGATGGCAAGGCAGGCCAGGACCACCACCGTCAGCATGACCCTCAGCCGCAGCCACCAGGCGGGGGCGAGGCCCCAGGCCGAAAAGGCGGCATCCAGGATCAGAAGCCCGACAAAGCCTGTGGCCAGGTAGATCGCCGAGGTTGGCGAGGCATCGGTGACCATCAGAAAGACCCAGAGCGCGGGGATGACCGACAGGAGGTAGGCGATGGCCGCCCCGCGCCCCTCGGTCCTGGTGGCGAAACCCCAGAGGACACCGGACATGAAGGAAAGGATGACGGTGCCGTAGGTCAGCCCGACATAGGACCCGAGGAACATCGGCGGCAGGAACTGCCCGGCCCAGCCCGACAATGCGGGCGACAGGTGGGTGGCGGCGGACCACAGGAACGGGATCAGCCCGGCAAGGCCAAGGAGAAGGGCAGGCCGGGGGATGCGGGTGTCGTCGGTCACGCGGGTTCCCGCAGGATCCGGGGCACCTTGAACTCGATGTCCTCGACGGCGGTTTCGACCAGCTCGACGGTAACAGTGAAGCGGGCGCGGAAGGCGTCGATGACTTCGGTGACGAGGACCTCCGGCGCAGAGGCCCCGGCGGTCACGCCGATGGCGCGGACGCCGTGCAGGGCACGCCAGTCGATGTCTGCGGCGCGCTGAATCAGCATGGAATAGGGGCAGCCCGCCGCCGTGCCGACCTCGACCAGACGTCTGGAGTTCGAGGAGTTCGGGGCACCGATGACGAGGAGGGCGTCGATCTTGGGGGCCACGGCCTTCACGGAGGCCTGGCGGTTGGTCGTGGCATAGCAGATGTCGTCGTGGGCGGGGGCGTGGATCAGGGGGAAGCGGGCCTTGAGGGCGGCGGCGATCCCGGCGGTGTCGTCGACCGAAAGGGTGGTCTGGGTGATGAAGGCAAGCTTCGCCGGGTCGCGGACCTGCAGGGTGGCGACGTCTTCGACGGTCTCGACGAGGAGGACCTCGCCCGGCGGAAGCTGGCCCATCGTGCCCACCGTCTCGGGGTGGCCCTGGTGGCCGATGTAGATCATCTGCGTGCCGGCCTCGTGATGGCGGGCGGCTTCGTTGTGGACCTTGGTGACGAGGGGGCAGGTGGCGTCGACGGCGATCATCTCCCGGCGGGAAGCTTCGGCGGGGACGGACTTCGGGACGCCGTGGGCCGAGAAGACGACGGGGCGGTCGGTGGGGCAGTCTTCCAGCTCTTCCACGAAGATCGCCCCCTGGGCCTTCAGGGCGTCGACGACGAACTTGTTGTGGACGATCTCGTGCCGGACATAGACCGGCGCGCCCCATTTCGAGAGGGCCA
>JBIJDO010000221.1:0-5330 GCA_044344105.1 Tabrizicola sp. | reverse complement strand
TACGGCATCGGCTCGGTCGACGCGGTCGTGGCACTTGGCGCGTCGGGTGTCATGGCCTTCGGGGCGATCGGGATCGGCAAGCGGGCCTGGGATGCGCTGATGGACCGCGCCGCCGATCCCGCCATCCTGGCCGGAATTGCCGCCATCGCGCGAAGCTGGCCGGGGGTCAGGGGCTTTCACGACCTGAAGACCCGCACCGCCGGCAGCCGGGTCTTCGTTCACCTGCACATCGAGCTTGACGGCGATCAGTCCCTGAACGAGGCGCACGAGATCGGAGCCGGTTTGCGCCGTGCCATCATGGCGGTGTATCCGCAGGCGGATGTCATCATCCACAAGGATGTGTACAGGGGCTAGGGCACCAGCAGCACGCACGTGAATCTGCAGCACATCCTGTTGACTTTCCGCTGAAGTTCCGGCTTATACAGACGTATAATAGTGCGGACACCATGCAGCCAGCCCGTCGCCTCTACCGCCGTGAAAGCGAAGAGAACCGCCGTTCGGCGCTGATTGCCGCCACGCAGGCGCTGGTGGCCGAAGGCGGCCCAGAAGCCGCGACGGTGCGTGCGATCGCAGAACGCGCCGGAGTCACGCCGGGGCTGATCCGGCACTATTTCCAGTCCAAGGACGAATTGAACCGCGCGGCCTACCGTGCCCTGATGGACGGGATGACCGACAAGGGCGCGGATGCGATCGAGGGCGTGGGGGCCAGCCCCGAAGTCCGTCTTGCCGCCTTTGTTGCGGCCTCGCTTCGCCCGCCGGTCCTCGATGCCGGCGCGGTCGTCCTCTGGGCAGGCTACATGCACAAGGTGCGCAGCGACCCCGACCTTCTGGCCGTCCACGAGGCAGGTTATGTGGCGTATCGCGACATCCTGCAGTCGCTGATCGGCATCCTGCCGCGTGACGTCGTGCCGGGTCAGCTGAAGTCCGAGGCCATCGCCTGCAACGCCCTCATCGACGGCCTGTGGGTCGAAGGCTCGCTTCTGCCGAACGCTTTCGCTCCCGGCGAGATCATCACCATTGGCCTGCGGTCCATCGGCGCTATTCTCGGAGTGGACCTGTTGGCCCATGCCCCCATGCTTCCTGATTTCGGAAAGAAGACCGCATGAGATACGCATCCGTCACCGACCGTCTGGCGGGCCTCGGCGGCGCAAAATGGGCGCTGCACTACCAGGCGCGCGCGATGCGGGCCGCCGGCGAAGACATCATCGAACTGACCATCGGCGAGCCGGATGTGCCGACGCCGAAACGCTTCATCGATGCTGCGGCGAGGGCCATGTCCCAGGGCCGCACAGGCTATTCCAACGGCCGGGGCGAACCTGGGGTCGTCGCGGCCCTTGCCAGGCGGTATTCGGCCCGCCGGGGAAGAGAGATTGCCGCCGATCAGGTGATGTACCTGCCCGGAACCCAGACCGTGCTCTATGCGGTCCTGCGGGCGCTGGTCGAGGCGGGCGACGAGGTGCTGATCGGCGATCCGATGTATGCGACCTACGAAGGCCTGATCGCCCAGACCGGCGCTAAGGCCGTCGCGGTGCCCCTGCGGCCGGAACAGGGCTTCCGGATGCAGGTGGCGGATGTCGCCGCCCGCATCACCCCGCAGTCGCGCGTCCTGTTCCTGAACACGCCGCACAATCCCACCGGGGCGGTGCTGCGGCCGGAGGACCTGCAGGCGTTGGGGGCACTAGCCCGGGCGCATGACCTCTGGATCGTCTCGGACGAGGTCTATGAAGAGATGGTGTTTCCCGGAGTCCGGTTCACCTCGCCTCTCGACTTCCCCGATCTTGCGGACCGGGTGGTCGTCGCCTCGTCGATCTCGAAATCCCACGCGGCGCCCGGCTTCCGGTCCGGCTGGTGCGTCGGCCCGGCCGAATTCTGCGCCCGCCTCCTGCCGCTTTCAGAAACCATGCTTTTCGGCAGCCAGCCCTTCATTGCCGACCTGACGGAACTTGCAGTTTCCGAACCTTCCCCGGTCGCGACCGGGATGGCCGAACGCTTCGCGCGCCGGTCGGGGATCATCGCAGACGCCCTGGACGGCGTCGGTGGCCTGCGGGCCCACCGCCCCGAGGCCGGGATGTTCACCCTGGTCGATGTCCGCGCCACAGGTCTTTCAGGCGAGGAATTTGCCGCGGGGCTCCTTGAACGCCACAAGGTTGCGGTGATGCCCGGCGAAAGCTTCGGCGCGGGGCTGCAGGGCTGGCTGCGACTGTCGCTCACGCAACCTGATGAGCGTACCATACTTGCCGCCAATCGCATTGCCGCCCATGCGGCCAGCACCTTGGGGAACGCAGCATGACCACCGTCGGCATCCGTCTGGTCGAAGGCCTTGTGGCGCGCGGCGTCGAGGTGGTCTTCGGCATTCCCGGCGTGCACACGATCGAGCTCTATCGCGGCCTTGCCGCCGCCGGCGAGAAGATCCGCCACGTCACGCCGCGCCACGAACAGGGCGCGGGCTTCATGGCCGACGGCTATGCCCGCGTGACCGGCAAGCCGGGAGTCGCCTTCGTGATCACCGGCCCGGGCCTGACCAACACCCTGACGCCGATGGCGCAGGCCAAGGCGGATTCGGTGCCGATGCTGGTCGTCTCGGGTCTGGGGCGCAGCGACACGCTTGGCAAGGGCCTCGGCCGGTTGCACGAGCTTCCCGACCAGGGGGCGATGGTCAGGACGCTCTGCCACAGCGAGACCGTGACCGACCCGAAAAAGCTGGGCGAGGTTCTGGACCGTGCCTTCGCCGCGATGACCTCGGGACGACCGGGTCCGGCGCATATCCAGATTTCCACCAACATGATGGGTCAGCCCTGCCCGGAGCTGCCGCCCCCCGATGGCGGCGGCAATGCCTCGCCCCTGCCGCTCGGGCGGATGCGCAGCATTGCGGCGGCGGTGAACGGGGCCGAGAAAGTGGTCATCCTGGCTGGCGGCGGCGTGCGGGGCGCAGAACACCACCTGCAGCGCCTCGCCGAATCGCTCGATGCGCCGGTCGTCCTGACGGCGAATGCCCGCGGTGCGATGCACGGCCACCGGCTGTGTGTCCCCGCCTCGGCCAGCCTGCCTTCCGTCCGCAAGTTCATCGCCGCGGCCGACCAGATCCTCGCCATCGGCACCGAGCTTGGCCCGACCGACTATGACGTCTATGCCAACGGCAAGGTCCCGGACCTGTCGAACATGATCCGGATCGACATCTGCGCCGACCAGCTGGCCCGCCATGCCGCCAAGATGGCGATCAAGGCCGATGCCGGGGCGATGATGGCCGCCCTTCTGCCAATGACCCTGCCCGCGAACCGCGAGGGCACCCTGCGCGCCGAAGCTGTCCGCACGGCAGCACGCGCGGAACTGGCAGCGCTTGCCGAAACGATGCCGGCGCAACTGGACATGGTGGAGGCGATCCGCAATTCGATGCCGGGCGCGATCATCGTCGGCGACAGCACGCAGCCGGTCTATGCCGCGAACCTTTACTACGACCACGACCGCCCGCGCGGCTGGTTCAATGCGGCCACGGGGTACGGCGCCCTGGGGTTTGGCCCCGGTGCTGCCGTCGGTGCCGCCATCGGCGCGCCCGGTGTCCCCGTGGTCTGTCTGATCGGCGACGGGGGCCTCCAGTTCAGCCCGGGCGAGCTTCGCACCGCGCTCGACGAACGACTGCCGATCACCTTCATCGTCTGGAACAACGCGGGCTTCCGCGAGATCGCCGACTGGATGCGCCAGTCCAAGGTGCCGGTCCTCGGCTGCGACCCCTCGCCTTTGGATATGAAGCATTTCGCGATGGCCTGCGATCTGCCGTTCGCCTCGGTCAATCAGGACCCGGACGAACTGGCCGAGATCCTGTCGGTGCCCTTCGACGGCCCCCGGCTGCTGGAAATTCAGGTCCGCTGACGCGCCAGAAGCGGGGCGAGAAGGAACACCGCGCCCACCAGTCCCGCCGCAAAGACGAAAGCAGAGCGCAGGCCGAACGTGCCCGCGATCAGGCCCAGAAGCGGCGGCCCGAAGAAGTACCCGAAATAGCCCAGAAGCGTGGCGCGCGCGATGGCGCGGGCCCGCGCCCCCGATGCGCTCAGCTGACCGACCAGCGAAAACGCGGTCGGGGCAAGCACCGATGCGCCGATGCCCATGATGATGAACCCCAGATAGGCCACCCCCGGACCACCGGCCTGCGCGACGATCAACGCGCCCACCGCCGCGATTACCGCCCCGGCCCGCAGCAGGGTGAACGGATCCACCCGCCCGGAAAGCCACTGCCCGCCCAGCCGCGCAAAGCCCATGGTCAGCGCCAGCATCGCCGGGCCAAGCGCCCCTTCCTCGGGACTGCCGCCCAGCGTCTTCTCGATATGCAGCGCCGACCAGTTTTCCGCCGCGTTCTCGGTCATGAAGGCGATGAGGACGATCCCGCCCCCGATCACCGGCACCAGCCCCAGCGGCAGGGCTTTGCCGTCCTTCGGCTTCCGCAAGCCTACGATCCGCCCGTCCCGCTCCAGCGTCAGCGCGGCACAGACAAGCCCCACGCCCGCCATCGTGCCCATCACCGAGGCCGGTCCCCAGCCTGCCCCGCGCAGGAGCCCCGTCAGCACCGCCCCACCCGCATAGCCGAAGGAATAGGCCGCATGGGTCAGGTTCATCAGGTGCAAACCGCGGCTCGTCTCCATCGCCGCCACGCGGGCGTTCATCAGGACATCGGTCAGCCCGGTGGCCGCCCCGGCGCAGGCCATCGCCAGCGGAAAGAGCCAGATCACCGAGACCTGCCCCGGCAGCGCAAAGGCGACCGCCATCAGCGCCACCGCCAGAGGCAGCGCCGCCCGCCCGGTCGCCGCGCCGAAGGCCGGGGCCGCCAGCATCGCGCTGATCGCGGCGATCGGCGTCAGAAAGATCAGCAGGCCCAGTTGCCGTTCATCCACCCCAAGCATCGCCTTCAGGTCCGGCAGTACCGCCGCGAACGTCCCCCACAAGACGCCCATCGCCGCAAAGGCCGCGATCGCGGGCCGCGCATAGGCAAGGTTGGGCAGGGAGATCATCGCGGTGCGCTCCGGCGGGCAGACCTGACAGCTAGCCCGCCGGGCCGCACCGGGCCTGTCCAGCCGCGACCCTGCCGCACCCTGAAAGCGACACCCCGGCGCCTGGGGAACTTATCCCTTCCCATCCCCCTGATTCCCCGCTATAGGCCCCCGGTCGCGCCATGCACCCTTGGAGGATGGCGGATAAACATTGGAGAGAACCTCATGGCACGCGAGATCACCGATCTTAAGGCCGAGGTACGGACGGGGACAGGCAAGGGGGCCGCCCGTCAAGCCCGTCGCGAGGGCACCGTACCCGGCATCATCTACGGCGACGGGGCAACCCCGCAG
>JBIJDO010000349.1:0-3632 GCA_044344105.1 Tabrizicola sp. | reverse complement strand
TCCGAACGGCGAAGAGCATGTCTATGACGTCGTCACCGATCCCGGTGAGACCGATAACCTGATCGAGACCGCGCCGATGGACCTGTTGCGGGGCGAACTGGTCCGGGGTGCCTTGGACCTTGGCCTTGACCTGCGCGGGTTCGAGAATCCGGCGGACGGGGTCAACGCGATGATGGCGGTGGACGGGTCGGTGGTGCTGGAGGGGCGGCGGGGCCACGACAACTACTGGGCCTACGGGGCCGAGGCCGAGAAGATCCAGGAGACGAAAGCGGGCGGCGAGGACACGCTGTGGTACATGGGCGGTCCGGACGGCTATGTGCTGCATTGCCCGATGAACGTGGAGCATATCCGCATCGCCACGGTGCTGGCGCGGCATGAGGACCCTTCGGCGGCAAAGAAGTCTTCGCGCGCCTTGCGGATCGTGGCGCATCCCGACAGCCCGATCACCTTCGAGACGAGCGAGCGGGTGACGGTGCATGTCAAGGGCTCACGCGGGAACGACGTGATGACCGGGCCGAAATACGGCGGGGCGACGTTCTATGGCGGCGAGGGCGATGATCTTCTGCGGGCGATCTCGACCAACGAAACCTCGCGGCATTTCTTCTATGGCGGGGCGGGGAACGACCGGCTGATCGGCGGCAGCGGACGGGACATCCTGGAAGGCGGCACCGGGGATGACACGATCATCGGCACGACTTCGCGCAACAGGATACATGCCGGGCACGGCAATGACGATGTCACGGACGGCGACGGGTCATCGGTCGTGCACACCGGACCGGGGCGCAACCGGATCAGGCTGGGCGGCGGGAACGACACGCTGCATGGGGGGACCGGGATCAACCTGGTCGATCCGGGGACGGGGGCGGTCGTGTTTGTGCTGGCCTATGGCGGGGTGACCCATGTCAGCCAGTGGGCGGCGGAACAGGTCTTTGACCTGAGCGCCTGGCCGAAGCCGCCAGAGGTCACGCGCCGCACCGATGGCAAGGTCGACGTGACGCTGGGGCTTTCGGTGCTGCGGATCGCCGGGGTGCCCGGCGACCACGATGTTCTCGGCCAGATCCGGCAGGCCGGGCCTATTCCGCCGCCTTGACCGTCGTGCCGGTGCCGTCATCCCCGCCGCGGGTTTTCCACAGCGAATAGACGATGCCCGAGGCGATGATGCCGATGGTGATCGCCAGCGACAGGTAGGGGTCGAACTTGCCGAAGAAGTAGCTGTAGAAGCCCTTGAGGCCGATGAAGATCAGCACCACCGCCAGCGCGTATTTCAGGTAGTGGAAGCGGTGCACGAGCGCGGCCAGCGCGAAGTAGAGCGCGCGAAGGCCGAGGATCGCCATGATGTTGGCGGTGTAGACGATGAAGGTGTCGGTGGTGATCAGGAAGATCGCGGGCACCGAATCCACCGCGAAGATCAGGTCGGCGAAGTTGATCACGATCAGGGCCACAAAGAGCGGCGTCGCGAACAGGACCAGCTTGCCGGTCACCGGATGCGGCTGGCGGACGAAGAACTTCTGTCCGTGCAGGTCCTTGGTCACGTTCATGTACTTCGAGGTCAGCTTCACCACCGGATTCTTCGACACGTCGGTGTCGCCTTCGGGCACCACCAGCATCTTGATGCCGGTCAGGGCCAGGAAGGCGGCGAAGACGAGGGTCACCCAGGCGTAGTTCGAGATCAGCTCGGCACCGATGGCGATCATGATGCCGCGCAGGATGATCACGCCGATGATGCCCCAGACCAGGGCGCGATACTGGTATTTCCGGGGAATGGCGAAGTAGCTGAAGATCAGCGAGATGACGAAGACGTTGTCGATCGAGAGCACTTTCTCGATGATGTAGCCCTGGAAGTAGCTCGCGACCGGGTTGCTGCCGTCGCTGGTGACCAGCGTGCCATTCGTCCAGGCCCACCAGATGTAGCCGCCGAAGGCGATGGCGATGGCGATGTAGAAGGCGGAGAGTTTCAGGCTTTCGGCGACGCCAAGCTCGTGGTCGTCCTTGTGCAGCACGCCAAGGTCGAAAATCATCAGGGTGACGACAATCGTCAAGAACAAGAGCCACAGCCAGAGCGGCTTGGCCAGGAATGTCAGAAACAGGAATTCCATCCCGCAGTCCCTCATGTACGGGTGCGTCGAGTGGTCAGCCTTTTTCAGGGGCAGAGGTGCCGGGCTGACATCGAGCACGTTTTCTCGATGCGGTCCGACATCACGAACGCCAGATCGGTCTGGCGACGTCAGAGGGGCCCGGCCCGCAGGTTGCGACGTGGGGCCTGGGCCCGGCTTTTCAACCCCTGACGGCCGGATATTGCGGGGATGCGTGCGGCGACGGGCGTCACTGTGGCAGAATTGCCGGGCACAAGGGCTTGTCGCCGGGGCCACGCCGCCTGTATGCCCAAGCCCTAGCGAGGACAAGCCCATGAGCCTGAACACCTTCGGACATCTCTTCCGCGTCACCACCTGGGGCGAAAGCCACGGGCCTGCCATCGGCTGCACGGTGGACGGATGTCCTCCGGGGATAGCGCTGTCCGAGGCCGATCTGCAGCCCTGGCTCGACAAGCGGAAGCCCGGACAATCGAAGTTCACCACCCAGCGGAAGGAGGCGGACGAGGTCCGCATCCTGTCCGGCGTGTTCGAGGGACGCACGACCGGCACGCCGATCCAGCTGATGATCGAGAACACCGACCAGCGGTCGAAGGACTATGGCGACATCGCGCAGTCGTTCCGGCCGGGGCATGCCGACATCACCTATCACCAGAAATACGGGCTGCGGGACCATCGCGGCGGCGGGCGGTCCAGTGCGCGCGAAACGGCCAGCCGGGTGGCAGCGGGGGGCGTGGCGCGGGCTGTGCTGGCGGCGCTGGTGCCGGGGCTGAGGATCACCGGCTACATGGTGCAGATGGGCACCAAGCAGATCGACCGCGCGCGGTTCGATGCCTCCCAGATCGAGGCGAACCCGTTCTGGGTGCCGGATGCGGTGGCTGCGGTGGAGTGGGCCGGGTATCTGGACGCGCTGCGGCTTCAGCACAACTCGGTCGGGGCGGTGATCGAGGTGGTGGCGGAGGGCGTTCCTCCGGGACTTGGCGCCCCGCTCTATGGCAAGCTGGACAGCGATCTTGCGGCGGCGATGATGTCGATCAACGCCGTGAAGGCGGTGGAGATCGGCGAGGGCATGGCCGCGGCAGCGCTGACCGGGGTGGAGAACGCCGACGAAATCCGCATGGGGCCGGACGGGCCGGAGTTCCTGTCGAACCATGCGGGCGGCATCCTTGGCGGGATTTCCACCGGGCAGCCGGTCGTGTGCCGGTTTGCGGTCAAGCCGACCTCGTCGATCCTGACGCCGCGCCGGACGATTACCGAAACCGGGGCAGAGATCGACCTGGTCACCAAGGGCCGCCACGACCCCTGCGTCGGCATCCGCGCGGTGCCGGTGGGCGAGGCGATGATGGCCTGCGTGCTGCTGGACCACCTGCTGCTGGACCGGGGCCAGACCGGCGGGGTCCGGGGCGGGATCGGTTGAGCGCTTCCCCCAGAGGCGCTTTTGCGGCATCCTGCCCGCAAAGCAACAGGAAGGGACAGTCATGGAAATCCTGAACGTCATCGCGGCGGCGGTGGCCGCCTTCGCCTTCGGGGCGGTCTGGTACA
>JBIJDO010000387.1:0-3190 GCA_044344105.1 Tabrizicola sp. | reverse complement strand
AAGCGGTATCTGGACGAAATGCCCGGTACGCCTTTGCAGGATATCTGGACTGATATTCAGCCACTGAACGCTCAGGCCAAAGAACGCCTCGGCTACCCCACCCAAAAACCCGTCGCTCTCCTGGAACGCATCCTCAGCGCCTCCTCCAATCCCGGCGATGTGGTGCTTGATCCGTTCTGCGGCTGCGGCACCACCGTTCACGCGGCGGAAAAGCTTGGGCGGGCTTGGATCGGCATCGACGTCACCCACCTTGCCATCGGCCTGATCGAAAAGCGCCTGCGCGATGCCTTTCCCGGTGTCCAGTTCCTGACCCACGGCGTCCCGCAAGACCTTGCCGGGGCACGCGACCTCGCCGCGCGGGGCAAGTATCACGAGTTCGAGAAATGGGCGCTCTCGCTCATCGACGCCCAGCCCGGCAATCTTGGCAAGAAGGGCGCGGATCGCGGCCTTGACGGGCGGCTCTACTACGGCAAGACCGGCCATGGCATCGTCTCGGTCAAGGCGGGCGACAATGTCGGCGTCAGCATGATCCGCGACCTCAACGGCGTCATCGAGCGGGAAAAGGCCGGGATCGGCGTCTTCCTCACCCTGACCGAGCCGACAAAACCCATGGTGACCGAGGCTGCCAGCGCGGGCCTCCACGAAGAACCCGGCTTCGCCCCGGTTCCCCGCCTGCAGATCGTGACGATCGAGGACGCCATGCGCCTGCGCGAACGGGCCGTCCAGCTTCCCGCCCGCCGCGAGGACACCTTCAAGCGCGCCGCCCGCGAAGAGGACACCAGCCGCCAGAGCGCCCTTGACCTGTAGGTCGGGGCTTGCCCCGACTCCCCAAGCGCTCCCGGGTGGCCAATCCTTAACGCAACCCTAACGCCCACAGCCAACCCATTGAAATTGCACGCCCAGGAAAACTGCCCACGCGTGGGCACCGTCAGACCGCGATCTCCCGCGGGACGATGAAATCGACCGTCACGCCGGTCCCGAAGGCGACCTGACCCCAGTCGGCGGCGTCGAAGTCGACGACCAGCGTCGCCCCGGTCGGATAGCGGGCAAACTCCGGGTTGCCGGGAGGGTGCGCCACCAGCCGGGAGGCGAATTCCGCGATGCCGGGGTTGTGGCCGATCATCATCACGACGTCTGCCGTCGCATGGCGCAGCACCGCCATCATCACGTCCGGCCCGGCATGATAAAGCGCCGGCTTCAGCTCCAGCACCGGCGTCCCCGGCAGGGCGGGGGCGATCCCGGAAAAGGTCTTCCGGGTCCGCAGGGCATCGGAACAGAGGACCTCGCCCGGCACGTAGTCGCGGCTCGCCAGCCACTGGCCCAGGTCCGCCGCGGCAGCCTTGCCCCGGTCGTTCAGCGGGCGGTCGTGGTCGGGGGTTGCAGGGTCGTCCCAAGCCGATTTCGCGTGCCGCGTCAGGATCAACCGCTTCATCTGTGGAACTGCCCCATGTGATAGGCCGACTGTCCGGGCAGTCTTGCATAGCTTTGCGACACCGGGCAAGCGCGGCGAACCAGACATCCGCCGGACAGGCAGTCGGCCCCGTCCGGCTGGTCGAGGAAGGCGTGGCAGGCGGGCAGATCGTACCCCGCCCCGGTCAGCGCGCGCGGGGGGCAGGCGGTCAGGCAGGGGGCCGGGCAGCCTTCGCAAGGCCGGGCCACCGGAGGCGGGACATCCACCACCTCCTTCAAGGCGAGCGCGCCGCGAAAGCTGACCATCAGCCCTTGCCCGGCATGGACCAGCAGCCGGACCGGGCTGTCCCAGACCCGCCCGGTACGAAGCGCCCATTGGTAAAATGGATGGTACGGCGGCCCGCCGAAGGGAAAGAGGGCCTTGGCCCCCAGATCGCAGGCCACCCGCCCGATCACCCGGCGCGACCAGCGGTCCACCGGGTCCGGCCCGCCCCACTCCGGCTGCGCCTGAAGATGCGCCCAGAACCCCGGCTCTTTCGGGCCCAGCATCAGCAGCGTCCGCGTCCCCGCCGGAAAGCCCGGCTCGCCCTCCGCCACCGCAAAGCCGCCCAGCACCTCAAGCCGCTCCTCGGCCAGCAGGGCCTCTAGCGGCGGAAGGGCAATCCCAGCGCCCATCCCAGCCTCGCCGGTCGTTCGTCCTGCCATTCAAGCCCCACGGTCATGGCTTCCTGTCCTGCCTTCGGTTCTGGCACATGGGTGCGGAAAATGCGGTCCCAGAGCGACAGGCAGAAGCCGTAATTGCTGTCATGCTCCTCGCGGCGAACCGAATGGTGGACCCGGTGCATGTCCGGCGTCACCAGCACCAGCCGCAAGGCCCGGTCCAGCCATGCGGGCAGCGCCAGGTTCGCGTGGTTGAAAAGCGCCGTCCCGCTCAGGAGGATCTCGAACAGAAGGACCGCCAGCGCCGACGGTCCCAGAAGGTAGACGAGCCCGATCTTCAACCCCATCGAGGCGAGGATTTCGACCGGATGAAAGCGAAACCCCGTGGTCACGTCCATGTCGCGGTCGGCGTGATGGACGCGGTGGAACCGCCAGAACAAGGGCACCTTGTGCGTGACAAGATGCTGCGCCCAGATCGCGAGGTCCAGGATCAGGATCGCCAGCAAGACCTCCGCCCATGGCGGCCAGTCCAAGCGGTTGAATAGACCCCAGCCCTGCGCGGTGGCATCCAGCGCGGCCCCGATGGCCAGAAGCGGCAGAAGGATCGCGAGAGCCCGGAGCGCGACCGCGTTCAGCACCGTCATCGCCAGATTGGTCGGCCAGCGGCGACCGCGCGCCAGGGTGCGGGCACGGCGCGGCACAAGCGCCTCCAACCCCGCAAAGAGGGCGAAGAGCGTCAGAAAGGTCCCGAAACGCCAGATGAGGTCGTTTTCCATGGCCTGACCCTACACCCCGGAAACCCCGGCTGTCGAACGCAACCGCGTGATCAGCCTGCCGGGGCCTTACCGGCGCACGTGCGGCTTGACCCTTGGCTCGGTCGAGCGGATCTGGCTGCCGGCACCGTGGTCGGTGAACAGTTCCAGAAGGCAGGCATTCGGCACCTTGCCGTCCATGATAGTCACGGCACGGGTCCCTTCCCTGATCGCCGTCAGGGCCGTTTCAGTCTTCGGGATCATCCCGCCCGAGATCACCCCGTCTGCCGTCATCTGGCGGATCTCCTCGGGCGTGATCTGGGTCATCACCTCGCCCTTGGCATTCTTCACCCCCGGCACATCGGTGA
>JBIJDO010000218.1:0-5414 GCA_044344105.1 Tabrizicola sp. | reverse complement strand
GGAGACCCCGATGCGCATTGGCCGCCTTGTCCTTTCCCTGCTCTTGGCCGGTCTCCTCTCGGCCTGCCAGCTGTCGGCTCCCGGCGCGGTCACCGATGCCGGAGATGCGGGCGTCACGCCAGATGCGGTGACCGGAGGCGCGATCGAGGTCACCGAGCTGGACGCCCTGCCGGGCGATGCGGCAAACCCTGCCGCCGTGCCTGCGGGCACGGAACCCGCCGGAACCGCCACCGCAGCGCCGCAAGCCGCCCCGCCTGCCGGGGCCGATGCGGTCGCGCCTGCCGTCGCGCCGGACCTCGCCGAGCCCGCGCCCAAGGCTGACCTTGCCGAAGTGCCCGAGCCGCCGAAGTCGGATGCCCAGCGGGCCTGCGAAAGGAAGCGCGGGGCCTGGTCGAAGATCGGCAAAGGAGAGTTGCGCGCCTGCGTCTACACGACCCGCGACGGTGGCAAGAGCTGCGATCAGGAAAGCGATTGCGAAGGCCAGTGCCTTGCGCGGTCGGGCAGCTGCTCCCCGATACGGCCCCTGTTCGGCTGCAACGAGGTCCTGCAGGACAACCGCGCAAGAGTGACCCTGTGCATCGAGTGATCCTTGTCCTGTCGCTGGCCCTCGCAGCCTGTGCCGCGAAACCGGCCGGTCCGTCGGGCTTTCGCACGGCCGGGGCACCGATCTGGTCGGCGGCGGCTTTCCAGCCCGGACAAGTGGCCGGTGAGTGGCGGCAGGTCGCGGCCTTTGCGGCGGACGGGGCCGGATGCTCGGCGGGACAGGTCACGTTCCGGCCCGAGGCCGATGGCCTTGCGGTCAAGGGCCGGCTGTGCCTGGACGGAAGGCTCACGGCGGTCTCGGGCCTTGCACGACCGGTCGGTCCCGGACGCCTGCAGATCGCCGGACAGGAAGACTGGTGGGTCCTTTGGGTCGACAGCGGCTACCGGACCCTGGCGATCGGCACACCCTCGGGACGCTTCGGCTTCGTCCTCGACCGGGGACCGATCCCGCCGGACCGGCTAAGGGCGGCGGGCGAGGTTTTCGATTTCAACGGCTATGCCACGGGCGCTTTGTCCGCCCTTTAGCGGACCCGGTCGCACAGACCCTGCAGGTGACCGACCATGTCGCGCGCGCCGACCTCGGCCTCGCGCACCAGCAGGTCGAAATGCCCGGTGATCGTCTCGACCCGCGCGGTGTCGCGGAACGCGAGGTAGTGCCGCCCAAGGTAGATCACCGCCAGAAGCGGCCCGAAGATGGTGACAGGCGCGGAGAAAAGCTTGCGCGCGTCGAAAAGGCACAGCCGCAGCGACGGATAGAGCTGCCCGCACAGCGTCATCAGGTGGCGAAGCTGCGCCAGACGCAGATCGGCCGGCAACCCTTCGTAATAGCCGCTGCCCGTCGCGAAGGCCGCAAGCTCGTGCATCGGCAGCGCGATTTCATAGTCCGACCCCGCGCCGCGCATCCATTTCAGCCGGTCCTCGAAGGCGCCGATCGCCTGTTGGGCGGTGCGGCCAAGCTGCGGCTCGTATTCCCATTCGACCATCGCCCGGGTCTTCAGCATGTCGGGCAGGGTCGCGGGGACATGGCGGATCTTGTAGCCCGCCGCCTCCTGATGCCAGGCGAAGATGCGCTCGTCGATCAGCGCGCGGGGCGCTTCGGTCAGGGACAGCGACGCGGCGAGAAGATCGGCAATCGGCTCGGGGCGACCGGACAGGCCCAGAAGCCAGTCGGCGCTGATCCCAAGCGCACGGGCGCAATCGGCGGCAAGCTGCGCGTTCGGCAACCGGGTTCCGGGCTGCAGAAGCGCCGAGATCGTCGAGCGGTCGACGTTGGTCTGGCGCGCAAGCTCGGCCTGGCTGACCTTGCGGGCCGCCATCGCCTCGGCCAGACGGGCGCGGAACAGCGGGGCAAGGTCACGTTTGTCGACTCTATCTGGCATCTGTCTTCTTTACAGCACATAAGCGGGCTTCGGGTGACATTATCCCGAATTCCGGACAGATGCAGCCTTTGTTACACTGGGCACGAAAAAATGAACACGGGCAGCATCTTGCAATCAGACTCCCGGGCCGTCGAATGGCCCACCCTGCTGGTCTTTGTCGCGACCTATGCCGTCTGGGCGATCGCAACCACCCTCATCTGGGACCTGTCACCGACGCTTGCCATCCTGACCGCAGCGCTCGCCATCGCGCAATACTCCTCGCTCTCGCACGAGGTGCTGCACGGCCATCCTTTCCCGTCCCGGCGGCTGTCCGAAGCCCTGGTCTTCCCCGGACTGACGGTCTATGTGCCCTACCTGCGGTTCAAGGACCTGCATCTGCAGCACCATTTCGACCCGGCGCTGACCGATCCCTATGACGACCCCGAGTCCAATTATGTCGACCCGGCGGTCTGGGCGCGGCTCTCCGCTCCGGCAAGGGCGCTCTTGCGCTTCAACAACACGCTCGCGGGGCGGATGCTGCTTGGGCCCGCGATCTCGACCTGGGCGCTCGTGCGCGGCGATGTCCGGGTGACCGGCGGGTGGCGCTGGCCTGGGCGCTGCATCTGCCGGGTGTGGCGCTGGTCGCGCTGTGGCTTTTCACCCTCGGCACGATGCCGGTCTGGGCCTATCTGCTTGCGGCCTACATCGGCTGGAGCCTCCTGAAGATCCGCACCTATCTGGAACATCGGGCGCATGACACGGCGCGGGCGCGGACCGTGGTGATCGAAAGTCAGGGGCCGCTGGCATTCCTGTTCCTGAACAACAACTTCCACGCGGTCCATCACATGCATCCGGGCGTGGCCTGGTACCGTCTGCCGGGGCTTTATGCCGTGCGGAAGGATCACTATCTGCGCCGCAACGACGCCTATGTCTATCGCAGCTACGTCGAGATCTTCCGCCAGTATCTGTTCTCGCCGAAGGACCCGGTCCCGCATCCGGTCTGGCCGGTCCGCAAATCCGAAGCCGACTGATCCGGGCGCGTTGCCGGAACGATCCGGGGCCATTCGCCCGGTTCGCACCAGTCTGTCGCCAAACCGTCAGGTGATCCGGCGGAACTGCGGTGTCGCCGTGGAATTGTCGAAGAACGGGACGCCGGGCTGATCCTTCCCGGCCAGCAATGCCGCCACCTCGGCCAGCACGATTTCGGTGATGAAGGGCAGGTCCAGCGCGCGGGCATCCGGCAGGGGCAGCCAGTGCAGATGCTGCAACTCGCCCGAGGCCGCGCCGAAACCCTCGGCATCCCCGGCAATCGCCGCCGCCGGGGCCAGAAGAAAACGCGCATCGAACCGCCGGGTCCTGCCGGGCGGCGTGATGGCGCGGAAGATGAAACGCAGCGCCGGCAGGAGCATCGGCTGCAGGCTCAGCCCGGTTTCCTCGGTCAGTTCGCGCAGGGCGGCGGCGACCATGATCTCGGGGGCAGGCGCATCGGCGGGAGTCATCTGCGTCAATCGGCGCCGGCAATCCGGGCCAAGATAGCCTTCGCCTGCGGGTGCCGCATCCCCGGGGTCGACCCGCCCGCCGGGAAAGACGTATTTCGAGGGCATGAACACCGCCCCGGCCCCGCGCTGACCCATCAGCACTTCGGCCCCGCGCGATCCCTCGCGCCACAGAACCACCGTGGCCGCAGGACGGATCGGCTCAGTCATCCGGTCCGCTGCCGAAGCCATGCATGCGGTTGGCCCATTGCAGCGCCACCAGCGCGCCCTTCAGCCGGGGCAGCAGATACAGCGACAGGGCAACGGTGCCAAGCGAGAAGCCCACCGCCAGCACAAGCGGTTCGGGCCGCCATTTGGCATAGCTGAACAACAAAAGCGGGGCCATGACATGCCCGACGATCAGGATCGTCAGATAGGCCGGCCCGTCATCGGCCCGCTGGTGGCGAAAGTCCTCGCCACAGTCCGGACAGGTGTCGCGCACTTTCAGATAGCCGCGCAGCAGGGCCCCCTTGCCGCAATTCGGACAGCGCCGCCGCCAGCCGCGCAGGAGGGCGGGCTTCAGCGGGCGCTCCGCCAGGTTCAGCGGTCCGCGGTGATCGGTTTCGGCAAGCGACATCGGATCAGGTCCTGCAACTGCGGTGCTGAAGCATACAGCGGCAGGGCGACGCGTGACAGGGCAAAGGCCCGGCCCCGCGTCAGGATGTCGCAAACTTTTGCGACGGAACGCTGCGGCTGGCCCGTGTGAGACGCAGAAGGGCCGGATGGTCGGCCCCGGATACAGGAGAAGAAGATGACGGCACCGAAAACTTCCGCGATCGCAATGCTGGCCGTGCTGGGCGCAGCGCTTGGAACGGCGGCGCTGGCCGACAAGGGCGGCATGGGTGGCGGCATGGGTGGCGGCATGGGCGGCCCCGGCGACGGGCGCGGCGCGATGCTGATCGAGATGTTCGACACGGCGGACGCCGACAAGAGCGGCACGCTCAGCCTTGCCGAGCTGGAAGCGCAGCGCAAGGCCGAGTTCGCCGCCGCAGACACCAATGGCGACGGGATCCTGAGCGCGGACGAGCTTTCGGCGCGGGCGCTGGCGAAGTTCCAGGAGCGTCAGGCCGAGCGGACCCAGGCCATGCTGGACAACATGGACAACGACGGCAACGGCAGCCTGTCGGAGGACGAGCTTGGCACCGGTCCCGGCGAGCGGAACTTCGCGCGGATCGACACCGACAACGACGGGGCGATCTCGAAAGCGGAAGCGGAAGCGGCGATGCAGCACCGCAAGAAGCGCGGGCATGGCGGCGGCAAGGACGACAACTGAGCCTTTGCGCCGCACCTCCCCAGGCGCTAATGCAGTTCAGGGATGACAATGGCCTTCGACGCGAATGGTGAGATGCCGGATGAGGCGCTGATGGTGCTTTACGCCAACGGCGACCGGCATGCGGCGCTGGCGCTGACCCGGCGCATCACCCCGCGCGTTCTGGCCTATGCCGCCCGGCTTCTGGCGGGCGACCGGGCCGAGGCCGAGGATGTGGCGCAGGAAACCCTGCTGCGGCTGTGGAAGATCGCGCCCGACTGGCGGCAGGGCGAGACGAAGGTGACGACCTGGGCCTACCGGGTCGCCACCAATCTCTGCATCGACCGCCAGCGCGCGCGGGTCCGCAAACGGCATCTGCCGCTGGACGAAGCGCCCGAGGTTGCCGACCCCGCGCCGGGCGCTGAGGGAAACCTCTTGCAGGCGGGGCGCATCGCGGCGCTGGAGGCCGCCCTGGCCGACCTGCCCGACCGGCAGCGCCAGGCGGTCGTGCTGCGGCACATGGAAGGGCTGACGAACCCCGAGATCGCGACGATCCTGGAGATCGGGGTCGAAGCCGTGGAAAGCCTGACCGCGCGCGGCAAGCGGGCGTTGTCGGCAATTCTGGCGGGACGGAAACAGGACCTGGGCTATGAGGATGACGGCGATGCAGGATGATGACCTTGACCGCCTGCTGGCGGCGGCGGCCCGGACGGCCCCGCAACCGACCGC
>JBIJDO010000216.1:0-5447 GCA_044344105.1 Tabrizicola sp. | reverse complement strand
TGTCGGCGTCTACAAGGACGCGACCGGCCTCACCCCGGTGATGCGCGCGGTCAAGGCGGCGGAGAGGAAGCTGTGGGAGGTCGAGACCACCAAGACCTACACCGGGCTTGCCGGGGAACCCGCATTCAACGCGGCGCTGGTCGAAATGATCCTTGGGCCGGGCTTTGCCGACCGTGCGGCCTCGGTCGCCACTCCCGGCGGGACCGGCGCGATCCGGCAGGCGCTGGAACTGATCCGCATGGCGAACCCCAGGGCGCGGGTCTGGATGTCCGCCCCGACCTGGCCGAACCATCCCTCGATCGTGAAGTATCTTGGCATGACCGGGGTCGAGTACCGTTACTTCGATACCGCAACCTCCGGCATCGACTTTCCCGGCCTGATGGCCGATCTCGACGGTGTGGTCGCGGGCGACGCGGTTCTCCTGCATGGCTGCTGCCACAACCCGACCGGCGCAAACCTTTCCCCGGCGGAGTGGGATCAGGTCATCGCACTTCTGCAGCGCAAGGGCGCAGTCCCTTTCGTCGACCTCGCCTATCAGGGCTTCGGCGACGGGCTGGACGAAGACGCCGCCGCGACTCGGAAAATCGCCGCCGCCTTCCCCGAAGTGCTGATCGCCGCCTCTTGCTCCAAGAACTTTGGCATCTACCGCGAACGTACCGGCATCCTGATCGCGCTGACTTCGCCGGATCGCAGGGCGGTGGTGCAGGGCAACCTCGCGTTCCTCAACCGGCAGAACTACAGCTTCCCGCCCGACCACGGCGCGCGGCTGGTGACGATGATCCTTGAGGATGCCGCCCTGACCGCCGACTGGAAAGCGGAACTGGAGGAGGTCCGCCGGAACATGCTGGGCCTGCGCAGGGCGCTTGCCGACGAGCTTCGCCGCGCGACCAACTCCGACCGGTTCGATTTCGTCGCGGATCACCGCGGCATGTTCAGCCGCCTTGGCCTGACCGAGGCACAGGTGAACCGGCTGCGCGACGAACACGGCATCTACATGGTCAGCGACAGCCGGATCAACATCGCCGGCCTGAACACGACGACCGTGCCGATCCTTGCCGCCGCCATCGCGCAGGTGCTTTGACCGGGACGAAGCGGTTCAGCCCCTTGACCCAAGACTTGGCAGACACCGCAGCCCGTGATTGACTGCGGCAAATTCCGGGGGGACGCGATGGCGAAGGCTGCGCAAAGGATCACGGCAGCGGAAGCGGCGGCACTGGTAAAGCCCGGCATGTGGCTGGACTACGGCGCGGTCCTCGGTCAGCCCGATACCTTCGATCAGGCCCTCGCGGCGCGGCTTGGGCCGCTGACCAACCTCCGCTTCCGCTCGGTCCTGACCGCCCGCCCGCGTGCCGTGCTTGAGGCTGATCCCGAAGGCAAGCACGTTCACTGGTTCTCCACCCATTTCTCCGGTTACGACCGGAGGAAGCATGACGCGGGCCTGGCCCACTATCTTCCGGTGAACCTGGGCGAGGTTCCGGACTACTACCGCCGCTTCATCGACCCGCCCGACATCGTCGTCTTCAAGACCGCGCCGCTGGACGAAAGGGGCTTCTTCAACTTCGGCCCCAACACGCTCTGGATGCGCGCGCTTGTCGAACGGGGGAAGACGGTGATCGTCGAAGAGACCCCAAACCTGCCCTACGTGATGGGCGAAGGGACCGGGGTCCACGTCTCCGAGGTCGACTACATCATCCCAGGGCATGACCTTCCCCTGGCCGAGCTGCCAAAACCCCCGGCGACCGACATCGACAAGGCCGTCGCCCGCCTGATCGCCGCCGAGGTCGAGGACGGCGCCTGCCTGCAGATCGGGATCGGCGGGATGCCCAACGCGGTCTGCTCGCTTCTGGCGGAAAGTCCGGTCAAGGACCTTGGCATCCACACCGAAATGATGACCGACGGAATTGTCGATCTCTACCGGGCGGGAAGGGTGACGGGGGCCAGAAAGCAGCTCAATCCCGGTCGCATGGTCTGCACCTTCGCGCTCGGGGCGCAGTATCTGTACGACTTCCTGCACCGGAACGAAGAGGTCCAGTTCCACCCTGTCGACTATACCAACCTGCCACACATCATCATGCAGAACGACAATGTGGTGTCGATCAACAACACCACGCAGGTCGATCTGCAGGGGCAGGCAGCGTCGGAAACCGACGGCTTCCGCCACATCTCGGGGACAGGTGGGCAGCTGCAGTTCGTCCGGGGGGCCTATGGGTCGAAGGGGGGCAAGAGCTTCATGTGCCTCGCCTCGACCTACGACAAGAAGGGCGAGCGGAAGAGCCGGATCGTCACCGCCCTGACCCGCGGCAACATCGTCACCACGCCCCGGACCGACATGATGTACGTGGTCACCGAATACGGGATGGTGAACCTGAAGGGCCGCTCAATCGCCGAACGGGCGAAGCTTCTGATCTCCATCGCCCACCCCGATTTCCGCGAGGGGCTGGAGCGGGACGCCTACGAAAACCGGCTGATCCCGCGGGGGTTCTTCTGACGGGTGCCCACGCGTGGGCACAGGTCCGTGCCTTTACATATCAAGAGGTTAACGGATCAGCTTAACCTTCCGGTAACCCCAACCCCTGCGGCTACTTCTTCGCCGTCCAGGTGTTCATCCAGGCCCCGATCCGCCCGAAGAACCCGCGCGCCTCCTTCCGGGCCGCATCCACCCGTGCCCCCGCCGCATCGAAACTTTCGCCCACATCGGCCAGGGCCGGGTCCACCATCCGCTCGCGGAACTGCAGCCACATCCGCCGGATCATGAAGATCACGAAGGCCAGGAATGTCAGGAGGACGATGTTGACCCAAGGGATCAGCGACACATCCGGACCCTCGACCGGCGTGATGCTGACCGCGTTCGGAAAGGCGGAGAACAGCGGGATGCGCCAGCCGTAATGCGTGATCGCGACCCATTGCGGCGCAGCCGAGGTGGAGCGGAGGTTCGCCGCCTCGGCCTGCAGGGTGGCGCTGTCCCATTTGAAATACGGCGGCCAGAACCAGCCGGTGTCCTCGTTGCGATAGACCATCACCTCGCCGTCGTTGAAAGCCGCGTCGATGAAGCGGACGTCCCGCGTCGTGCTGGTCTCGGCCCCGGTCCCGGTGTCCTCGATCGAATAGAAGATCCAGTTGCTGCCGATCTGGGTGATCCGGTTCGACGTCTCGGTGATCCGCACCACGTCGCGCTGCGGCAGCGTGTAGTGCAGGAACAGCCCGACAATCAGGATCAGCACGATCCGGATGCCCCATTTGATCCTGGTCCACATCGGCGTGCCCTTTCAATACCAGTTGACGAAGTAGATCGTGGCCAGAAAGCCCACGGTCGGAAGGATATAGATAAGCCACAACAGGCGCTTTTTCAGCCCCTTGTCATAGGCAACCATCCCGGCCTCGATGAAAGCCGTCCGCTCGCCCTGGGACACCCCCTCGCGGGAGGGATCGGTGTCCCACTCCTTCTCCAGCTTCTCGCGCCGGACCGACCGGGAATAGATCGAGGTCAGGAAATAGGCGATGGTCAGCCCGACGTACAGGAAGAACGCAAGCCTGAGCCAACCCATCAGCCTCTCCCTCCCCATGGCCCGACCGCAGGTCCGCGCACCGGTTTCGGCCCCGTCGCCATCTGCGGCCGGTGCAATTCGTCCATCGACGGCTCCGGCCCGAACAAGGCCGTCCGCGCGCCCTCACGATCCACCTGATACTCCCGCGCCAGGAAATCCGCCACATAGGTCTTCCTGCGCTCGCTCCAGGTCGCGTATTGCGCGTAGAACAGCTCCTTGTGGACGATGAACATCTGCCGCACGTCCATCGGAGCCAGCTCGGACAAGAGCATGTTCACCAGATCCCGCTCCGGCCCCTTGCCGCGCAGCGTGTAGAAATACGCCGGATGCTCCGAGGTGATCTTCGGCCAGGGTCCCCCCGCCTCCACCCAGCGGAGAAGCGCCGCCAGCCCCAGGAACTCTTCCGGCAGGGCCGAGCCCAGCTTGTAGGCCACCTTCCGAAGTTCCGTCCGCCGGGCGTCCCCGACCTCGATCCCCAGCCGGTCCGCCGCGTCAACGAGGATAAAGTCCATCTTCTGCCGCAGGATCGCCGCCGCATCCGTGCCCCGTGCCTGCACGATGGGCTCCACCAGCCCGTTCCGCTCCAGCCAGTCGGCGATCTGGTTGCGCAGGGTCAGGTCCATCACCTGCGCCACCGGCACCTCGCCCAGCGACTTCCAGTCCAGCGAGGATATCACCGCCGGATACCGCACGCCCTGAAAGACGTAGACCCCGCCGAAATGGCTGGTCCAGAAGTTCTGCTGCTGGAAGGTCATCGCCGGAAGCGAGATCGGCACCCGCGTCACGTCGCCGGTCTTTTTCGCAAGGCCAATCATCTCCGCCACCAGCACATCATCGCGCCAGCCGTCCGGCTCAGCCCTGAACCGCTCGATCAGCTTCGCCAGCTTCCCCGCATCCGCCACATGCCCGCCGATCGTATCCGCCTCGACCGTCACCTGCCGGATGTCAAAGAGCTTGGCGGGAGTGTCGAAGGCGTAGACCGAGTTCTGTAACTCCCCCGCCACCGCATCCCTTGCGGTCAGCGCGAACAACTGCGCTTCGTTCTTCTCGATGAACTGCGTCAGGATCCCGCGCGAGGTGGAGAACTTGATGTTGAGCAGCGGCGCATCCTTCTGCGCCGTGGTCAGAAGGATGAACTGCCGGTTCGCCCCGTTGGGGTTGAGGTAGAGGTGGTCGTTAAGCTCATCCCCGATCTCCGGCGAGTAGCCCGACAGGTCGATGTGGAAATCGTCGAGCTTCGTCGTCTTGCCGGTAAGATGCTTGAGCGCCCGGTTGTAGCGCTCGACAAGGGCGGGCGAGGAGACCTCGATCAGGTTCCCGAACATGAGACCGCGCTGGATGAGGCGTTTCATGGTGCGCTTCCTTCTGGCGGGGCGCCCCCCACCCCCAGCCCCTCCCCACCAGGGGGAGGGGAGGCTCCCCGGTCAACCGTTCCGCGCAACGCCTGCCCCAAGTCTCCCTCACCCCGCGTGGGGGAGGGCCGGGGTGCGGGGGCATCTGCCAAGGGCGAGGACATGGAATCATCGTGAGCGACGCCAGCCCCAAGCGCCTCCCCTCCCCCCCGTGGGGAGGGGATGGGGGTGGGGGGCACGCCCTTAGCCAAGGACTCCCCGTCAACCGCATCGAAGATCACCTGCATCACGCCATCAATGTTCCCCGACACCTCCGGGTTCCAGAACCGCAACACCCGGAACCCCTGTGAGGCCAACCACTCATCCCGCCGCCGATCCCGCTCTCCACCATGCCCGTCGCCATCAATCTCGATCACCACCCGCCGCCCCAGATCGGCGAAATCCGCGATGAACGGCCCGATGGGCGCCTGCCGCCGAAAATGCAGCCCCAGCATCCGGTTCAATTCCCGCAGCTTCGCCCAGTCCAGCCGCTCCTGCGGCGTCATCTCCG